>CAYHCN010000106.1:0-6090 GCA_964354945.1 uncultured Eubacteriales bacterium | reverse complement strand
GCCGCAGCGAGAGCGTTGTAGACGTTGTGCCGGCCCGGCGTAGGCAAGGTGACGGCGATGCACTCGTCGGCGACCAACATGTCGAACGACGGGTGGCTCATCTCGTCCAGCGAGACATGCTTCGCGCGCACGTCAGCGTCATCGGCCATGCCGTAGCGAATCACGCGCGCGCGAGCCCTCGCCTCCAGCTCGTTCGTCCGGGCATCGTCGGCGTTCAGCACGGCGACGCCATCGGCGGGAAGGGCTGCCACGAGCTCCCCCTTCGCCTCAGCGATGGCGTCCTCGGAGCCGACGACCTCGATGTGGGACTGCCCCACGTTGGTCACGAGCCCGATGTCGGGACGGGTGACCTCGGCGAGGCGAGCGATCTGGCCGAGGCCGCGCATGGCCATCTCGACCACAAGGACCTCGGTGTCGGCGTCGGCTTCAAGAATGGTCAGCGGCGCCCCGAGCTCGTTGTTTCGGTTGCCGGTGGTCGCAACCGTGCGGCGGCGACGCATCAGTATCGAGGTCAGCAGGTCCTTTGTCGTCGTCTTGCCGGTGGATCCTGTCACGCCGACGACGGTGGCGTTCAAACGGTCACGCTGCCACGATGCCAGGTCCTGCAGGGCCCTCACCGCGTCCGCGACCTCTATGACCGCGGCGCCGACGCTCATCGCCGCCTCGCACAGGCCCTCCACCTCGTCGAGCGGGCGCGTGATGAGCACGGCAGACGCACCGCGAGCGAGCACATCCCCGACGAACTCGTGTCCGTCGTGGTGCTCGCCGGGCAGCGCGACGAAGGCGTCGCCGGGCCGGACCGATCGCGAGTCGATGGTGATGCCGGTGATGCGCACCGCCGAAGATCCCGACACGAGGTGCCCGTTCACGGCATGCGCGAGCCTGTCCGCAGTAAGGGTCAGCATCCGAGCACCTCGCGGGCGACCTCACGGTCGTCAAAGTGCACGGTGCGGTCCGCGAAGATCTGGTAGTCCTCGTGGCCCTTGCCCGCGATCAGAACGCAGTCCGAGGCTCCCGCCATGGCGATCGCCCTGGTGATCGCCTTACGACGATCGACCTCGACAACGTACGACCCGCCCGACTGCCGCAGGCCGTCCTCGATCTGGAGGATGATCCCGACGGGGTCCTCGGAGCGCGGATTGTCGCTCGTGACGACCGCCACGTCTGCCCGACCGGCTGCCGAACCCATCAGCGGGCGCTTGTCGGGATCGCGATCCCCGCCGCAACCGAATACGACGATCACGCGCCCCTGGGTGACGCCGCGAACCGCGTTGATCGCCTTGTCCAGCGAGTCGGGCGTGTGCGCGTAGTCGACGACCACCGAGAACGGCTGGCCGCAATCGACGCGCTCGAGACGACCCGGCACCTGGGGCGCGGCGTGAAGTCCCTCGGCGATCGCGTCGAGGCCGATGCCCACCGCGAGCGCACTACCGGCCGCCACGAGCGCGTTGCTGACGTTGTAGCCACCGGCCAGCGGCAAGCGGATCAGCTCGCGTCCGGCGGGAGTGTCGAGCACGAAGGTGGATCCGTCGGCGTCGAGCTCCTCGTTGCGCGAGCGGATGCACGCCTCGTTGCTCCGCCCTACCGTCCACTCCGCGCCGATCTCCCCAGCCATCGCGCGGCCCATCGCGTCATCGACGTTCACGACGCGCGACGCCGCGCCGAACTCGGTGAACAGCTTGCGCTTCACCGAGAAGTACTCCTCGAGCGTGTGGTGGTAGTCGAGGTGGTCATGGGTGAGGTTGGTGAACGCGACGGCAGCGAAGTCGCAGGCGTCGACACGGTGGAGGTCGATGGCATGGGACGACACCTCCATAGAGACCGCATCCACATCGGCCGCGTGCATCTCGGCGAGCAGCCGCTGCAGGTCGAGCGACTCAGGCGTCGTGTGGGCCGAGCCCAGCTTCCGATCGGCGATGGACGTGCCGACCGTGCCGATGATCCCGGTCGTCTTCCCTGCGGTCCGAAAGATCGCGTCGAGAAGGTACGTCGAGGTCGTCTTGCCGTTCGTGCCCGTGATGCCGACGAGGTCCATAGACGAACTGGGGCGCCCGAAGAACGCCGCTGAGGCCTCGGCCAACGCGATACGCGTGTCCGGAACCACGATTTGGGGGACGCCGAGGCGAAGCGGGATCTGTACGACGAGCGCCACAGCGCCTCGCCGGACAGCGTCTTCGGCGAAGTCATGCCCGTCGTGACGAAAGCCCCTGATGCAGAAGAACGCGTCGCCGGGGGCGACGCGATCGGAGCGGTAGGCGATGCCGGAGACGGCGACCTCCGGCTCGACGCTCACGCCGTCGAGACCGGATAGGAGTGTCCTCAGCCCCATGTTGCCGATCTGGTCCACCTGCCTTGGATGCCTCCCGATGAGCCGAGCCAGTCTAGCACGCACATCAGTGCGTTCCGCCCTGCTCGTCCCCCTCTGTAACCCCGCTGTTGCCGCCCGTCGCATCCCCGCTTCTGGGGCGGCTCCCCGGCTTCGCTGGCGGCTGCTTGACGGCCTTCTTCACGCCCGCCTTCTTCGCAGTGGGAACCTTCTTCTTCGGCGTGGGACTCGGCGAGATCTTGAGGTGCTCCATGCAAAACGCGCCGATCGCCGAGAACGCCGGCGCCGCGACCGCACCGCCGTAGATGGCCCTGCGCGGAGCCGAGAGGATCACGCAGATAACGACCTCGGGATCCTCGGCGGGGAGGTAGCCGATGAAAGAGCTCTCGTACAGTCCCTTCGCATATCCGCCGCCGTTCGCGAGGGCGACCTGGGCCGTGCCCGTCTTACCTGCGACGTTGTACCCCTCGATTGCGGCCTTCGTGCCTGTCCCATCCGTGACGACCTCGCGCAGCATGCGCGTAGCGGCTGCGGCCGTCTGGGTGGTCACCACCCGCTCGGTCCTCCACTCCTTCGTGTCGCCTTCGGCGCGCGACAGCACGAAGTGGGGTGTCGTCATGACGCCCTTGTTGCCGAGAGCCCCGAAGGCTCGCGTGAGCTGGAGCGGCGTGGTCGAGATGCCCTGACCGAACGAGACCGTGCTGATTCTCAGTGGAGTGAGTTCCGACGTTGGCGGCAGCACGCCGGTCGCCTCGGGTCCGAAGTCCACGCCGGTCGACCTCCCGAGCCCGAAGCGGGACAGGCGCGCGGAGAGTCGCTTGCGGCCGAGCGCGAGGCCGACCTTGGCTGCACCGACGTTCGACGAGTTCGTCACGATCTTGGTGAGCGTCCAGCTCACCGCGCCACGCGGGTGCGACTCGCGGATCGTCTGACCGCCGACGTGCAGGGTCGAAGGCAGTGACAGCTTCGAGGTCGGCGTGAACCGCTTCTCGTCGATGGCGGCTGCCGCGAGGAGCGCTTTCAGGGTCGAACCCGGCTCGTAGGCGTCAGTGATCGCACGGTTCTTGTACGCGTCGGCGTTCTTGACGTCTCCGAAGTTGTTCGGGTCGAACGAGGGGGTCGACGCCATCGCGTAGATCTCGCCCGTCTTCGGGTTCATCACGACGACGGTGCCCGCCCGCGCCTGCCAGTACCGTACCGCCTTCGCGAGCTCGACCTGGGCGTGGGTCTGGATGTCCTTGTCGATGGTGAGGACGATGTCGCGCCCCTGAACGGGCTCGATGCTCTTCACGACGCCACCGGGGATCTCGTGACCGTAAGGGTCGCGCTCGGCGAGAAGCACGCCGGGTTTCCCGGCCAGCACACTGTTGTAGCGCCACTCGAGTCCCGAGAGGCCCTTGTCATCCACGCCCACGAAGCCGAGCACCTGGCACGCGAGCGAGCCGGACGGGTAGAGGCGGCGGGAGTCCTCCAGGAAGCCGAGACCACCGAGCTTCATCCGTTCGAGCTTGCGGGCCTTCTCCAGGTCCACCTTGCGGCCGATGTACACGAACCCCGTCTCTTGCGACAGCTTCTCGGCGTAGTCCGCGGGCTTCCCACCAAGCACCAGGGCGAGCGTGCGCGCCATCCCCGCTTTGTCCTTGACCTGCCTCGGGTTCGCATAGATGGTCCTGGCTTCGACGCTCGAAGCGAGCGGCTCCCCCTCGCGATCGTAGATCGTTCCACGCTGCGGAGTGATTTGGACGTCGTGGAGGCGTTGGGCCCTCGCCTGCGCCGCGTAATCCCCCGCGGAGACGGCCTGGACCCACACGAGGCGTATGCCAACAATGCCGAACAGCAGGCTCAGCGCCACCAGCACGTGAATGTACCGCCGGGACGACGGCCCGCTGCGCGGGCGCCCAGCCTTCTTGTGGCCCGCCTTAGCGGGACGACGCGAGGCCGACATCGCCCACGAGGAGGACGCGTGCTTCACCGGCAGCAACACCGACCACGGAGTCCACGACTCCCGGGGCGGCCGCTACGGCCCTGCTCGGGACAGCGGCACTCTTGCTCGGCTTGCGGCTGGACGAGCCGGGGCGGATATCTATGACCGCCTTCTTCCGGGCTTCGGCCATACCCAGTGTTTTCGAGGCGACCAGGCGGATGCGCGTGGTAGAGCTCAGCTGGGCCTCTTGCACCTCGAGCATGTCCCCTTGGAACCTCGCGATCTTGATCTGCTCGCGAAGGTCGGACGAATCGAGAGCGGCCTGGGCGGCTTCGGCGGACAACCACACCCGCCCAAGCGCGGCGACGGTCAGAACCGCGACGAGCACGCAGAAGGTCACGAAAGCCTCGTAAGCCGCGGCTTGTGCGGCAGAACGGCGCGCCGACGCGGTGGGTCGGCTCCGAACGAGACGGAGGTGCGGACGCATGTGGCCGGCTTCGTGCTCGATCTTCAGCGCAGGCAGGCCCACGGTTCCACCCTCCCCTCGTCTTGCTCCGGGCGGCGCCTCGTGGACGCCTTACAGCTTCTCGGCGACCCGCAGCTTCGCGCTGCGAGCCCTCGGGTTCGCCTCGACCTCGTCCGCGGTCGGGACGACCGGTCGGCGTGTGACGATCCGGAGTACCGGCTTGTGTCCGCAGGTGCAGACCGGGAGGTCTGGCGGACAAATGCACCCCTGCGCGCCTTGCGCGAAGACGCGCTTGACGATGCGATCCTCGAGCGAGTGGTAGCTGATGACCGCTATCCGACCTTCAGGGGCAAGCCACCGTATGGCGGCCTCCAGGGCCCGTTCGAGTGCGTCCAGCTCCTCGTTGACCTCGATGCGCAGCGCCTGGAACGTACGCTTCGCGGGATGTCCCCCCTGCCGGCGCGCGGCCGCCGGGACGGCGGCCTTGATCACATCGACGAGGTCCCCGGTGGTGGCGATGGCGCGGTGGGCACGCCGTTCTACGATGAATGCTGCGATGCGCGATGCCCACCGCTCCTCGCCATTCTCACGGATGATCCGAGCCAGATCGGCTTCGGAGTACTGTGCTACGACGTCTGCTGCAGTCAGTGCTTGATGCTCGGGATCCATCCGCATGTCCAGGGGCGCGTCCTCCCTATACGAGAAGCCGCGCTCCGCGACATCGAGCTGGGGCGACGACACGCCGAGGTCGAACAGGAACCCGTCGACGTAGGCGACGTGCGCTTCGGCGAGCAGCGAGTCAAGTTCGCCGAAGTTGCCCTTCAGGAGCACGATGGATTGCTGGCCGAGGGGTAGTGTGGCTGCTGCTGCAGTAAGTGCTGCATCGTCTTGGTCGATCCCCACGAGAATCCCCGTAGGAGCGATGAGCTGTGCAAACCGTTTCGCGTGTCCTGCCCCGCCTAAGGTACAGTCGACGATGATCGAACCGGGTTGCGGCGATAGGTGCTGCGTCACCTCGGCCAGCAAAACTGGGGTGTGCCGGTATTCCATTGTCAACGCCTACAGGAGTCCGGCGTCGGCCAGCTCCCGGGCGAGATCCTCTGCGTTGAGCTCGGTCTCGCCCTCATATGCGCTCCAGGATTCGGCGTCCCAGATCTCGATCCGGTTGCCGTTCCCGGTGATCGCCACGTCTTTGGAGAGGCCCGCGTGCTCGCGAAGCTTCGGCGGTAGCGAGATGCGACCTGCCGAGTCGAGCTCCGCCTCGACGGCGCCTGCGGTGAACAGCCGACGCAGCTGACGGATGCGGGGATCGAAGTCCTCCCTGCCGAGCAACCCGGCCACGAACTTCTCGTAGGCGTCGGCGGGGTAGACGTA
>CAYHCN010000105.1:0-6110 GCA_964354945.1 uncultured Eubacteriales bacterium | reverse complement strand
TCGCGGAGCGCATGAACGAGAATGGTCGCCTCGAGAACGGCGACCGTCGCGAGCAAGACCCACTCCCATTCGCGGACGAACCCAACAACGGTCAGCATCTCGGCCCCCTCCTCGAAGGTGAGGGCTCACTCTACAGACCAGTCGAGGACCTATGGTTGCAGCGAGGTGCACTGTACGTAAGAAACCTGCGAAGTGCCGTGACTGTTCGCAATCGAGTGCGCCCACTGCTCTCTCCGGCTCGACACGACATTCCACGTCGCCCGCGAGTTCAGTGCCCCGCTCGATGGGGTGTTCGGCTACCCGGATGAACGATAGCCGAGGCGCACAGGTACATCGACGGGGGCACAAGAAGGGGCCGTCGTCCTCACCGCCTGAGGTGAAGCAGTGGGTCGGCGGCGTCGGGTGCCGCGAGGGCCGGACGATCTCAGCGTGACGGCCTGGCCAACTCAGCACCCCACTCGCGGGCCCGATCGAGCTCTCCGGCCCGAAGATGGGGTCCCGCGTCGTCTTCCACGAAGAAGTCCCGCGGCTTCGCAATCGACCGATAGCCCTTCTGCTTCAGCGCCTGGGCGATCTTCTTCATCGCCCCGCCGCCCCACCACGCGTCGTGCGCGGTTTCGAATGCGGCGCCGCCGCCGTGACCCTTGGGCAGCTGCGCGAGCCAGTCCCGCATCAGCGGGTGTGAGAGATCGGGCGCTGGCGCCTCTCCGGCCTCGGCACGCTCGATCGTCGTGGCTCGAGACTTCTCGGAGGACAGGCCGTGCATATGTGCGGGTGCGCCAACGACGAGCAGCTCGACATCATCGAGAGCGTCCGGCGTGGCTTCTGCAGTACTGAGCGCGGGGACCTCCGAGCCCAGCCCGACGGCGATGGCTCGAGCAATCGCGGCGGTGTTTCCATACAGGGACTCGTAGACTACAACTGCCCTCACCATGGCTCTCCTTCCTGATGCGCCTCGCTCGACTCGTCTTCCCGCTCACGCCCTCTGGGTCTCGAACCGCTTGCCGTCTTCGTGACACATGAGCTGCACCACTGTCCTGCCCGCGGCACTCGCCCCGGGAATCCCACCCGGGGCATCGGTCCACATGCTCGCCAGGTAGAACCCCGCAAGGCCGGGAACCGTCTTCGGTATGTATCGGTGACGCCTTTGGAACTCCGGGTCCAGCATCCAGGTCATGTACGTGCCGTGCCAGTTTCCGCTGTATCGCTGGAACGTGGGTGGCGTCGCGACATCCGTGACCTCGACCGACGAGGCGAAGCCGGGTCGCACCTGCTCGATTTGCTCTGTGCAAAGCTCTGCGATCAGTGACTTCTCGGCGCGGTACGCTTCGCGGTCACCGATCAGCGGCTTCCAGTACGACCAGTCGCCCATGATCCCCGACATCACTACGGTCTTGCCCGGAGGCGCCATGGTCGGGTCGTAGCTGTAGTTCTTCAGTCCGAAATGCCGCAACCTCTGGCCGGCGATCTCCACAGGC
This sequence comes from uncultured Eubacteriales bacterium, assembly GCA_964354945.1. Lineage (GTDB taxonomy): Bacteria > Actinomycetota > Coriobacteriia > Anaerosomatales > CAVXGS01 > CAVXGS01. The sequence goes on along the minus strand of CAYHCN010000105.1, from coordinate 4,632 downwards.
CTCTCGAGTTCGTAGCGCACGCCGGTGTAGGAGACCTCGTCCGAGAAGTCCATCGCCGCACCAAAAGCGACTTGAACGAGCGGCGGGTAGACGCGGCCGTGCTGCATGAGTTCGTGGTGCACGGGGTCGATGCGCCCCCCGTCGAGCAGCCCAAACAGGGTGCGGCGCATGTCGGTCGCCGACACGATGTAGTCAGCCTCGATCTCGTCGCCGGTCTTCAGTCGCACTCCAGTCGCTCGCCCGTTGCGCTCCAGCACCTTCGCAACCCGGGACCGGTAGTGCACTTCGCCCCCGAGTTCGAGCAGGCGTGCCTCCAAGTCGCGGGCGAACGCGAGCGAACCGCCAACCGGATAGCCGGCTGCCCGTCTGCTCATCGGCCCAAGCGTGAAGAACAGGGCGCTTGCAGGCATCGACTCTGCAGGCAGAAAGTTGGCGATCGCCGAACGCAGCAGCGGATCGGTGAATCGCTCGGACAGGTCCCGGAGCGTCATGTTGCCGATCCGGGACAGGTCGCCCATGTACGGCAGCATCGTGGCCAGTATGCGCAGTCCGTCCCACCGCCCCATCAGTTCGAACGCTTCTCCCGCCGGGTAGCTGAAGCGGGAGATCTTGCGAATCAACGCGCACAGTCGCTTGGTAGCGTCCGCGTCCTGCGGCGACAGCTCGTTGAAGTGCGCTTCGAGGCGGTCGGTATCCGTGTAGAAGTGCAGCGTGCGGCCGTCCAGCCCCACAACGCTAACGAAGACATCGTGGTCGATCAGGGTCCGACCGCGGAGCACGCCGAGCTCTTCCCACAGGTGGTAGAACGGGCTTCCGGGCTTGGAGTCCTGCAGCCAGTGGATGCAGCCGTCGATGAGGTAGTCCCCGCGCTTCCACGACGTGCACAGACCGCCGGGGATGTCGTGCGACTCGTGGATCTCGACGTCGTACCCGTTCATACGGGCGTAGCAGCCCGCCGAGAGCCCCGAAACGCCTGCACCGATGATCAGCACTCGCTTGGCCATGAGGTTCTAGGACCCGGTCGCCGCCGCGACGACCTTCTCCTTGAGTTCGCGCTCGAGTGTCGCCAGTTCGACCTCGACCTGCGCCCGCTTCTCGCGACCCTCCCGCTGGATGCGGAGCGTCTCATCGATGGTCGGGATGAGATCCTGGTGGACCTTGCGCAGCGTCTCGATGTCGACGATGCCGCGCTCGTTGGCCTGCGCGATCTCGATGCTGCCCTGCTTGAGCATCTCGCTGTTCTTCGTCAGCAGCTCGTTGGTGGTCTCATCCACCTTCTGCTGCATCTCCAGCGCGCGGCGCTGACGGACGAGACCGACCCCGATCACGATCTGGCTGCGCCACAGCGGCAGGGTGTTGAGGATGCTCGTCTGGATCTTGTCGACAAGGACCTGGTTGTTGCCCTGGATGATGCGGATCTGCGGGGCGGTCTGGATGGCGATCATTCTGCTGAGCTTGAGGTTGTGGACCTTCTTCTCGAACCGATCGACAAGCGCCTCGAAGTCCCGCACGCGCTGGGCGTCCATGGGGTCCTTGGACGCGTTGGCGGCGTCACGTAGCCGCGGCAGCGTCACATCGCGCAGCTCGATGAGCTTCATCTCCCCTGCCGCGATGTACACGTTGAGTTCGTCGAAGTAGCTCTTGTTCTGCTCGAAGAGCTGGTCGAACATCACGATGTCCTTGGTCAGCGCTCGCTGCGCGCGGTCGAGCTCGTCCTCGATCTGCTCGATCTGGACGTTGACCTTCTCGAACTTGGCGACCCAGCGCTTGAACGAGTCGAAGAGCGGGCCGACCAGCGGCAGGTTCGAGAGCTCGCCCGAGGCCGTGAGCCCGTCGACGTTCGCGTCCTTCACCTTGATCATCAGGTCGGTGAGGATCTCGCCGACGAAGCCGGTATCCTTCGCGCGAACCTCGTCAAGCAGCCCCGCCGAGAACTGACCGATCCCGCGCTGCGCGCTGGTGCCGTACTCGATGATCGCCTGGGACTCCTCGATCTTGAACGCTTCGGCGATGGCCTTGGCCTTCTGCATCTGCGCGGGCGCCAGGTTCTCGGGGGCGGCGGCGGCGACCGCGAGCGGGGCAGCGCCCACCTCGCCACTCGGCGACACGATTCCCGCGGGGTCGGACTGCACTTCGATTTCATCGGACATGATGCGGATCTCCTCTCACTGCAACGCGTTCATCAGCTGGCGCAGAACGTCGTACTTGGGCATTGGGACCACTTTGGTGACCGAGGACGGAACGCCGGCGACTGTCTGCGAGACCTCGGTGCTCGCGCTTCCGGCGACCCCGGTCCTGAAACCGTGCTTCGCCCACGCGATCCGCTGGATCTGGGGATCGCGCATGGCATCGATGAGGGGAGCGGCCCGATCGGTCAGTGTGATGACCTCGTGCTGGCTCCAAACGGTAGGCTCGGGGTAGAGGATGGCCAGTCGGTCCTTCACCGCCTGCCATTGCGAGGGGTCGCTCGCGGCGAACTCGATGAGCTGGTTCTCGTAGGCCGCAGCCATCGGATACGCCCCGGCGCCGAGACGCAGATACTGGCTGAACAGGTCGCCGCTCGAACTGTCGAGGTAGCCAAGGCGGTCGTAGAGCGCCTTGAGCCGCGGGATGATCTTCGGCGCGGTCGAAGCGTCGACGACGTCGCCCGCCATAACGTTGCCTAGCAGCGCGGCGAACTGATTCCCGGAGTTCGACTTGTTGGGGTCGGTGCTGATCACCTTCACTTTGCCGAACAGCGACGGCACGCCGACGTCCCCCCACGTCTTCCCGCTCTCCATGAGCTTCACAAAGGCCGGCATGTCCGTGATGAAGTAGACGTCTCCGACCTTCTTGGCCAGGCCCTGCTTCACAAGGGCGTTCGCGACTTCGGTCCATGAGTAGATGACGATCGGCGAGCTGAACACCCTTTGGTTCTTCTCCGCCTTGAGCGCCTCCTTGTCGCGGAGGTACTCGATAGCGCTGGGACTCGAGGGGAACAGGAAGTCCGTCTTGTCGGTGGCGAGGTCGACCATCTCGAACGAGCCTGCGCGCGTGTAGTCGAGCTTGAGCCCGTACTTCTCGGCAAGGATCTTCTGGACCTGCGGGTCGTCGAGCAGTCCCACCTTCTCGCCACCAACGTAGCCCGTGAGCGTCTCCACCTTCTTTGGCTGAACGACCGACCGCAGACCTCCCGCCGTCCCGGGTTGGCCCCCCAGGTTGAAGGCGAAGCGCGCGCCGATGGCCACGAGCACCACGACGACGAAGATGGCGATGCCGATGACCCTAGTTCGCATCCGGCGTGAGTCCTTCCGTCCGCAGCGTGCTTCTGAGCACTTCGATCTCCGCGTCGATGTCGAGCACGTCGTTGCTCAGCAGCACGGCGAGTTGTTTCTCGAATGCGGCGTCGACGGTGCCGAGGACCTCAAGCATCTTGGCGCGCGTGGCGACGATCTCGGGGTCGTTAGACGCTTCGAGGTCACGGTATCGCGTGACGAGGTACAGCGTCGTGTCGAGGTAGTACGACAGGAACTTCCTCGCGCGCTTGATCCTTGCGGGGTTCTTGGCGAGATAGCTGAGGATCTTCCGGACGGTCACCAGCGCCTGGTCGACGCGCCCTGTGAACTCGGGGTCGTGCACGTCTGCCGCTGCACGCTCGATTTCGCGCGCCTTGCGCTCGCCGCTCTCGAGCATCACCTGGATCTCGTCACCGGAGAGCCCGTCCGTCTCGGCGATCTCGACGCCACCGAATCGGTTGCCCGAGAAGACCAGCCACGTGCCGACGCCCGCGCCGGCGGAGAGCGCCAGCGCAATGGGCAGGCCGAGGCCCATGGCGAGGTAGAACGCGGCGAATCCCACGCCGCCGACGGTGCCGGCGATGATGTCGCGGTAGCGGTTCACTAGTTGTAGCCCCGGACCTGTTTGAATGCCTTCACCAGGTCGGCCTTACCGTCGAAGACCTTCCCTCCCGTGAGCTTGGCGATCGCGTCAAGCTGATCGGGGTCCGCCTGTCCGAACATGATCGCGTACACCGGGATGTCCTTGTTCGCAGCCCGGTACCGCCTCTCCAGGTCGCCGAAGTTGAGACCCGTGTTCGAAGCGCCGTCGGTCATGAGCACCACCGAGAGGTTGTTCGCATCGGGGTCGAGGGTGCCGAGTTCGCGAAGCCCTTCGACTGCCGGCGAGTAGATGTCGGTCTTGCCGCCGGTTCCGACTCGTTCGATCTGCGTCATAAGCTGGGCGGCCTGCGTGGGGCCCGTCGCCTCCAGGCGGCCTTGGACCTTGCTGCTGAATGGCAGAACGATAACCCGGTCGTTGGGCCCAAGCTGCAGGAGGTACTTGCTGGCCTCGCTTTGCGTCAACAGCAGCCGCATCGCCTCCTTGACTTGGTCGGCCCCCTCGCCCTCCATGCTCCCCGAGAAGTCGAGAGCGAACACAGTCACCGACGGCTTCTTCAGTTCGGTCTGGTACAACTCGAGCGCTGCCGAGATGACCTCCGGTTTGGGATACCTGATCACGTTGAGCGGCTTGTCTGTCACAACGCCCCACGCCGGGTTGAACACCCTGGGGTTGGCGTTCTGGATGACGCCCCCGAGTTCGGTCCGCCGCCCAAGCGCCTCGATGCGTTCCTGCACTGCAGGACTGAGCAGGTAG
>CAYHCN010000104.1:0-6118 GCA_964354945.1 uncultured Eubacteriales bacterium | reverse complement strand
CAGACCGCCGCCATCATCGCCGAGGCCCCCGAGGGCTTCGAGGTGTTCGCGGGCGACGACGAGCTGACCTTGCCACTGATGGGTCTCGGCGGGACCGGCGTCATCTCGGTCATCTCGCACGTCGCAGGAGAGCGCTTCAAGGAGATGATCGTGGCGCAGATCGCCGGCGATCACACCAAAGCGCTGCGCATCCATCTCGAATTGCTACCGCTCATGAAGGGCCTCTTCATGACGGCAAACCCCATCATGGTCAAGGACGGGCTCAGGCTTCAGGGCTTCCCGGTCGGCGGCGTGCGACTTCCGCTCGTCGAGGCGACCGAAGCTCAGTCGGCCGAGCTCGAGCGGATCATGCGTCACGTCGGCGTGCTCTAGCCTCTTCGACAAGAGGGGAGAAGCGCCGCCCGAAAGGAGCGTCGGCAGCTCTCGTATGCCCAAGAAACCAGCTGAACGCCACGACCGCAAGAAGCGACCGCCCAAACCCAAACCGGTCCGGATCGTGCCCCTCGGCGGGCTCGATGAGATCGGCAAGAACATGACCGTCATCGAGTACGGCGACGACCTCGTCGTTGTCGACGCCGGGCTCATGTTCCCCGACGAAGACCACCCCGGGATCGACCTGATCCTGCCCGACTACGCCTACATCCTGAAGCACGCCGACAAGCTCCGCGGAATCGTGATCACCCACGGCCACGAGGACCATATCGGCGCGCTGCCGTACCTGCTCCGCGACCTCGGCCGGCCTGTCCCCGTCCTCGGCAGCCGGCTGACCCTTGGCTTCATCAAGGGCAAGCTGGACGAGGCCGGAGTCAAGAACGCGAAGCTGCGCGAGGTGAAGTCGGGGAGCCACGCCACGTTGGGGCCGTTCACCTTCGACTTCTTCGCGGTGAACCACTCCATCCCCGACGCGATGGGTATCTTCATCCGCACCCCGGAGGGCAACATCCTCCACACCGGGGACTTCAAGTTCGATCAGACCCCGATCGACGGCATCCTCACCGACTACGCAGCATTGGCTCGCTTCGCGAAACAAGGCGTCGACCTGATGCTTTCGGACTCCACCAACGCCGAGCGAGGGGGTGTGACCCGCTCGGAGGCCGAGGTCGGCAAGGTCCTTCGGGACCTGATCGCCCACGCCGAAGGCCAAGTGCTGGTCGCCTCGTTCGCGAGCCACATCCACCGCGTCCAGCAGGTGTGCGACGCTGCCATCGACGCCGACCGCAAGGTCGCGGTCACGGGGCGTTCGATGCTGCGCAACACCGCCATCGCTCGCGACCTCGGCCTGCTCGACCTGCATCAGGACGACCTGATCGACTCGTACCAGATCTCAGGTATGCCCCCCGAAGACCTCGTGATCCTGTGCACGGGCAGCCAGGGCGAGCCGTTGTCGGCGCTCGCACGCATCGCCAACGGCGACCACCGCACGATCAGGGTAGAAGAGGGCGACACCGTGGTCATCTCGGCTACGCCTGTCCCAGGCAACGAGAAGGCGGTGAGCCGAGTCATCAACCGGCTCGCCAAGCTCGGGGCCATCGTGCATCACCGGGGCTCCGCCGAGGTCCACGTCTCGGGACACGCCGCGGCGGAGGAACTCAAGCTGATGCTGAACCTGGCCAGGCCGAAGCACCTGATGCCCGTCCACGGCGAAACCCGGCACCTGCATGCCCATGCGCGGCTCGCCGAGTCGGTGGGCGTGCCCCACGAGAACATCTTCGTGCTCGACAACGGCGAGGTGCTCGAGCTCGCCGCAGGCGAGGTTCGCCTGGCAGGCAAGGTGCCGAGCGGGGTGATCTTCGTCGACGGGCTCAAGGTCGGCGACTCTGCGCAGGTGGTGCTTCGCGACCGCCAGCACATGAGCCAGGACGGTTTCGCGACCGTCGTCATCGCCCTCGACACCCAGACCGGCAAGGCGATAGGGGAGGTCGAACTGGTGACCCGCGGCATGGTGCTCGGTCCCGACGAGGCCGATATCCTCGACGAGGCGCGCCAGCGGATCTCGAAGGCGCTCGACCGTACCGCCAAGGAAGGCGTCACCGACATCCAGGTCGTCAAGAACGCCGTACGCGAGTCCTTGTCGCAGTTCCTGTGGGAACGTATGCGGCGCCGACCCATGATCATCCCCGTGGTCATGGAGGTCTAGCCCGTGTCGGTGATCCAAGCCGTGATCCTTGGAATCGTCCAAGGGCTCACTGAGTTCCTGCCAATATCCTCCGACGGACACCTCGCTTTGGTGTACCGCGCCTTCGGGACGACACCCGATCTCACCTACGAGGTGCTCCTGCACGGCGCCACGCTTCTCGCGCTGATCGTGTTCTTCTGGCGCGACATCGTGGAGCTGCTGGGTTCGCTGTTGCCGTCGAACAAGGGCCGTACCGCCGATCGACGCATCGTGTTCCTGATCGCGATCGGAACCGTGGCGAGCGCCATCGTCGCCCTCGGGCTTTCAGGCGTCGTCGAGCCGCTGTCGGCTTCGCTGACGTGGGTGGGCGTGTTCTTCCTCATGACCTCGGCGATCATGGCCCTGGCCGAGCTGCTGTACGGCCGCGTACGCAAAGTCGGCGACCCATCGAATCTCGACCTGCCGCGGACCGGGTTCATCGGCCTGCTCCAGGGCCTTGCCGTGCTTCCGGGGCTGTCTCGGTCCGGTTCGACGATCTCGGCGGGCGTGATATCCGGTCTCGAGCGCGACGAAGCCGCGAGGTTCTCGTTCTTGCTCGGCATTCCCATCATCTCGCTCGCCTTCGGCAAGGACCTACTCGAACTGGCCCGGAACGGCTTCAAGCTGCCCGACCCGCTTGCCTCCGTCGTCGGATTCATTGCGGCGGGCCTGACCGGCTATTTGGCCATCTGGTGGCTGCTGCCGTTCTTGAAGCGGCATCGGCTGTGGTGGTTCGTGGGCTACACCGCCATACTCGGTTCAGTCGTGCTCGCACTCGGCGTCACGGGAAGGGGCTAACGTGGCCGAGCGCACCAAGGCATCTAACGGCGGCAGCGCGAAGAGCGGCAGCCGCTCGAACTCCCGTTCGGCCGGAAAGGGATCGGCGTCCTCGCACAGCGGCGGAGGCGGCTCCCGCGCGCCCCGCAAGGCACCCGCGAAGACCCACGAGCACTCGCCGGTGCTCGACGACCGCTCCAAGCGCGACCTCATGGGCGTTGCGATCTCGGTCGTCGGTGTGGCGATGATGATCGCGGTCACCACCGACCGTACCGGCGTCGCCGCGGAGTGGATCGCGGGAGCGCTGCGTGCACTGGTCGGCCTCGGCGCCTACGTGGTGCCCATCGTCCTCGTGCTATGGGGCGTCAGCTTCTTCGTGCGCATCGGCGACATCAGCGAAGGCCGGATCGGCGCCGGGCTCGCGCTCATCGTGGTCTCGCTCGCGGGCATGGTGTCGCTGCAGACGCCGAATTCCGACTTCTTCGGCCCCGAGCTGTCGAACTACGGCGGCTACATCGGCGCTTCCATCGCCTGGGTGCTCCATACGCTCGTTGGTACCACGATCGGCTACGTCATCCTGATCGGTACGCTCATCGCCGGCTTCGTCGTCGTCGGCCTCTCCATCTCGGGCGCCGTGGAGATCGTGCTCGACCGGTGGTTCCGCAAGGAGGAGACCCCCTCAGGCGCGTCACGCCCTGAGCGGGTGGTCCCGTCGCGCTCGGGCGAGCCGTCGCCTCGCACGCTGCCGCTCCCGCTCGACGACGAAGGAGCGCCTGCCGTTGCCTCGGCGTCCTCAGGCCCGCGTCGCCGCGGTGCAGCCTCCGATTCCGACCCCGAGGCCATGCGCAAGACGACGCCGGTCGCCGCGCCCATGGGTCCACGCCGCATGGAGGGCTTCGAGCTGCCGAAGGCCGACCTGCTGGCCCGGACTACCGAGACCGCATCGACGCACCGCGCCACGGAGAACGAGCTCAAGCACGTTGCGACGATCATCGCCGAGACCCTCGGCACCTTTGGCATCGAGGCGCGCGTCGTGAACTGGATCGCAGGTCCCACGGTCACGCTCTTCGAAGTCGAGATCGCCCGCGGCGTGCGCGTGAGCGCGGTGGCGAACCTCGCGGACGACCTCGCGCTGGCCCTCGCAGCCAGCCAGATCCGCGTGCTGGCCCCGATACCGGGCAAGGCGCTCGTCGGCGTCGAGGTTCCCAACGTACATCGCCGCGATGTCACCCTCGGCGACGTGCTCACGCCGGCAGGCCACGGCGGTCCGCTCATGATCGGCGTCGGCAAGGACGTCGCCGGCGAGTCGATCGTGCCCGACCTGGCAACGATGCCGCACCTGCTCATCGGCGGTACGACCGGCTCGGGCAAGTCGGTAGCCATCAACAGCATCCTCATGAGCATCCTCATGCGCACGACGCCCTCCGAGGTAAGGCTCATCCTCATCGACCCCAAGCGCGTCGAGCTGAACCTGTTCAACGGGGTGCCTCACCTCTACGTCCCTGTGGTCACCGAGCCGAAGGAGGCCGCCAGCGCGCTTGCGTGGGCTGTCTCCGAGATGGAGCGGCGCCTTAAGGTGCTCTCTAAGGCAGGGGCTCGCAACGTGGGGCTCTACAACGAGATGGTCCAGAAGGGCGTGCTCGGCGACGACGTTACCGAGCTGCCCTACCTCGTCATCGTCATCGACGAGCTGGCCGACCTGATGATGATCGCGGCGAAAGAGGTCGAGGATTCGATCTGCCGAATCGCTCAGCTCGCGCGTGCCGCCGGCATTCACCTCATCGTCGCGACCCAGCGTCCCGAGGCCAACATAGTGACCGGCCTCATCAAGGCCAACATCACGAACCGCATGGCGTTCCAGGTGGCCAGCTCCATCGATTCCCGTGTCATCCTCGACGGACCCGGCGCCGAGAAGCTCGTGGGCAAAGGCGACATGCTTTTCGCGATGCCCAGCGCGTGGCCGAAGCCCAAGCGCGTCCAGGGTGCGTTCGTCTCGGAGGATGAGATCAACGCGGTCGTGGGCCACCTGAAGGAGGAGGCCGAGCCGGAGTACCACGAGGAGATCCTGCACCTGAAGGTCTCCTCGGTGGGCGGCGGTGTCGACAGCGGCGGGGATGACGACGATCCGCTGCTGTGGGAGGCCGCCGATGTCGTGGTCACGAGCGGTCTCGGCTCGACCTCGATGCTCCAGCGGCGGCTCAAGGTAGGATACGCGCGCGCCGGGCGCATCATGGACATCCTCGAGGCGAAGGGCGTGGTCGGCCCGCCGAGCGGGAGCAAGCCGCGCGAGGTTCTCGTGGATGTGGAAGATCTCGAGTCGATCAAGGCCTTCGAACGACACGACAGGGAGGAGGCGATGTAGATGGCCGATACGCTCGGTGAGACCCTCAAAGAGCGTCGCAAGCAGCTCGGCATCTCGCTTCCTCAGGCCGAGGAGCAGCTCCATATACGCGGGAGGCTCCTCGAAGCGCTCGAGGAGGGCGACTACGAGCGCCTCCCGAACCCCGGCTACGTGCGCGGCTATATCTCCACCTACGCGCGCTATCTCGAGCTCGATCCTCAGCCGCTGCTGAACATGTATCACGCCGAGACGGGCCACGGGCGGTTCCACCGCATCGAGCTGCCCGAGCAGGCGGTCAAGCCCGCCCACGAGCAGCACGCGCTGTCGTGGCGCGCCGCGCTTGCAGTGGTCGCGGTGATCGCGCTGGTCTCGCTCGTGGTGTGGGGCGTGATGACAGTCATCCGCGGCCCGGAGTCGCCGCCTCCGATCGCCCCGGAGCCCACCGCGACGGCGACGCCCTCCACCGGGGCCACGTCGGCCGCAGGCGGCGCGGGAGCGGCGACGGACAGCGCGGGAGCCACCTCGAGCCCCGAGGCCGCGCCCGCCAAACCCAAGCCCGAAGCTGTGGTGCTGAAGATCGAGATCGGCAGCGGTGAGTCGTGGCTCGAGGTCACGGTCGATGGCACCACCGAGTTCGCCGACACCGCCACGGGGCCGACCACGAAGACGTACAAAGTCACCAAGAGCGCCGTGGTGAAGATCGGGCGGCCGAGCGTCGTCACCGTCTACCGCAACGGGACCGAGGTCCCCGTGACCGAGAAGAACGGCATCGGCGTCGTGACACTGTCTACGACACCGTCCGCACAGTAGAAGGGGAGGAAGGCGCTCCATGGCCAAGGACAGCA
>CAYHCN010000103.1:0-6126 GCA_964354945.1 uncultured Eubacteriales bacterium | reverse complement strand
TGGGCGAGGGCGAGGATGCGCTCCAGCGCCCGCGACGAGAAGGAACGGTGGGACGCGGGCATGCCCACGACCGTCGCCGCGACCAGGTGCTGGTGTGCGACGGGCACGAGCGTCTCGGGGCACGCCAGGGTGACGTAGCCGGCACCGGCGCGCTGGGCTCCCTTGACTGCGAGGATGGCGGCGCCGGGATACGCCGACGATCCCGCCACCACGAGCACTCGCCCGCGGTCGTCCTTGTGTACATCGGCGGCGGGTAGCGGCAGCAACTCGACGTAGTCGCTGGCCTCCCAGACCTCCGGTGCGCCATCGACCTCGAGCAGCGCCGGCGGGATGCCGACATCGGCGACCACCACGTCGCCGGCGTAGTCCGCTCCGGGGTAGGTCACCAGCCCACGCTTCAGCGCACCGAACGTCACCGTGACGTCGGCCGGGATCGCGGTGCCTTGAATGCGCCCGGTGTCCGTGTCGACACCGCTGGGGATGTCCGCGCTCACGATGACGGCGCCGCTTGCGGCGGCGGCGTCGATCCAGTCGGGAAGCGGCTCCCGCAGGTTGCCGGTGCCCCCGATGCCCACCAGCGCGTCGATGACGATCGCGGCGGGCGCGAGGTCGTCGGCGGTCGGCGGAGCGGGGGGCACGTGCCACACGACGCCGGCGGCGACCGCTTCAGTCGCAGCCGCGTGGGCCGGACCGTCGAGTGTCGAGGGGTCCGAGAGCGAAAGCACCCGGACGTTGCGCCCTTCGGCGTGGAGCACCCGCGCGGCGACCCAGCCATCCCCACCGTTGTTGCCGCGCCCGGCGAGGACGACCACGTCGCCCTCGGCAAGGCTGGCCGCAGTCTCGGCGAGCGACTCACCAGCGCGGCGCATCAGCGCGTCCAGCGTGAGGCCGCGCTCGGCGACCGCGCGCTGCTCGGCGGAACGTGTTTGCTCGGCGGTCAATGCTCGAATCACGTTGACGCCCTTCCCATCGATGAGCCCTTCGAGTCTACTCCTCGGCAGGCTCATCTTCGTCGATGTCGTCGAGCATCGCGCGCGCTTCCTTGAACGATGCCGCAAGCGCGGCCATCGGATCGGGAGGCTCGGGTTTGGGCCGGGGCCGGGCACCCTGGGTGAGGGCGACCGCCGAGGCGACCGCCGTGGTGTGGGTGAACGACAGTGAGAGGTGCATCTCGATGACGCCGAGCTCGGCGGCACGTTCGGCGGCACGACCCGAGAGCTGCGGCACAGGGCGGCCATTCGCCTCACGGACCACCTCAACGTCGGTGAACCTCATCCCCGAGAAACCGGTCCCCAGCGCCTTCAGCACGGCCTCCTTGGCGGCAAAGCGCAGCGCGTAGTGGACCTCGGGGCGGCCCCGAGCGTCGCAGTACTTCCGCTCCTCCTCCGAGAACAGCCGCTCCTTCATGCGCGGACGCCGCGCAAGCGCGACAGCCATGCGCTCGATCTCGACGATGTCGACCCCGAGGCCGACCATCATAGAGCCTTCCACGCTCTACTCCACCGTCACTGACTTGGCCAGATTGCGCGGCTGGTCCACGTTGCACCCGCGCATCTTGGCGATGTAGTAGGCGAGTAGTTGCAGCGGCACGCTTGCGGGAATCGCCGACATGGCCTCGCTCGTCATGGGGACGTAGAGGACGTGCTCAGCATGCTTGGCGATCTCCCCGTCACCGGCGGTCGCCACCACGATGACCTGGCCGCCTCGCGCGCGTACTTCCTGGATGTTGCTCACGACCTTCTCGTAGGTGTGACCCTGCGTCGCCACGACCACGACGGGGACCTCCTCGGTGATGAGGGCGATGGGCCCGTGCTTCATCTCGCCGGCGGCGTAGGCCTCGGCGTGGATGTAGCTGATCTCCTTGAGCTTGAGCGCGCCCTCCATGGCGACCGGCACGCCTATGCCCCTGCCGAGGAACAGCGACGAGCACGGTTGCGTGTACTCGCGCGCGCACCCCTCGAGGTCGGTCAGGTCGGCGAGTACCGACTCGACGATCTCGGGGATCGTCCACAGCTCCTGCCAGTAGCTCGCGACCTGCTCTCTGGAGAGCGTGCCCTTCGCCTGGGCAAGCTTGAGGGCGAGTACGGTCAGCGCGGCGATCTGCGCCGTGTAGGTCTTCGTGGCGGCGACACCGATCTCGGGCCCTGCATGGGTGTAGATGACCCCATCGCTCTCGCGGGTGACTCGGCTGCCGACCACGTTGGTGATGGCGATGACCTTCGCGCCACGCTCGCTCGCCTCGCGAACGCCGGCGAGGGTATCGGCGGTCTCGCCCGACTGGGTGATCGCGACCATGAGGGTCCGCTCGTCGATGATCGGGTCGTTGTAGCGGAACTCGCTCGACACCTGGACTTCGACCGGAATACGCGCCCACGCCTCGATGAGGTGCTTGGCCACGAGCCCGGCGTGGTACGAGGTGCCGCAGGCGATGATGTAGACCCGGTCGATGCCTGCCACTTCGGCGGGAGTCATCGCGAGCTCCGAGAGCTGGACCTCGCCGTCATCGGAGAGCCGGCCGCGAAGCGTCTCGCGGATCGCCTTGGGTTGCTCGAAGATCTCCTTGAGCATGAAGTCCTCGTAGCCGCCCTTCTCGGCGGCATCGAGGTCCCACTCGACGTGCATCTGCTCCGGCTCGACCACTGCGCCTGAAGCGTTGCGAACGACGATGCGGTCGGCGGTCACCGCCGCCACGTCGCCGTCGTTGAGCACTACGACCTCGCGGGTGTACTCGAGCACGGCGGGGATGTCGCTGGCGACGATGTTCTCGCCCACCCCCGTGCCGATGATGAGCGGCGACTCCTTGCGCGAGGCGACGATGAGCCCCGGCTCGTCGACGTGCACCGCGGCGATGGCGTAGCTCCCGTCGAGGCGCTTCACAGCCTTTGCGACCGCCTCGGCGAGATCGCCTTGGTAGTAGGCCTCGACGAGGTGGGCGATGGTCTCCGTATCGGTCTCCGAGCGGAGGATGTGGCCCTCGGCGGCGAGTTCCTCGCGAAGGGGCACGTAGTTCTCGATGATCCCGTTGTGCACGACGGCGATCTTGCCGTCGCAGTCGACGTGGGGGTGGGCGTTGTCCTCGCTCGGCTTGCCGTGGGTCGCCCAACGCGTGTGTCCGATACCGACGCTGCCCGCCAGCGGCTTGTCGCCGACGGCGCCCTTCAGGTTGACCAGCCTGCCCACGCGGCGGACGACAGACAGATCTTCGTCCCTGCTGAGCACGGCCACACCGGCCGAGTCGTAGCCGCGGTACTCCAGTCGCGCAAGCCCGCCGAGCAGGACGTCAGTCGCCTGTCGCGGGCCGATGTATCCGACGATTCCACACATGGATGTCCGCACCTTTCGTCAAGGTCATGCTGCGTTCGTTTCTCGCGCGCGCGGGCGCGCGGCAGCACGGGCGTCAGTGTGGGGGCGATCCTCCCCGTGAGATGAGTGAAACCGGTCCGTCGTCGTTTTGTCTCCTCGGTCGCCCGAGGGATTTGTCGACGCCGTTACGACCCCGGTCGGGCCGGAGGGCCATCCGCCGAATGCTTCGATAAGCCCCCGCCTCGTCGACTGCCGTGTAGCAGTCCCGGCGCTTGCATGGATCGCATGAGCCCCAAGGCTCGCCTCGCTTCGTCCTCCCTCCCGTCGCGGCCACTTCCCGTGCACGAGGGCGAGTATACCAGCCGTGACCAGCCGGCCCGGGCCCTTGCAAGCAGGCGTCATCGGGCTGTGACCTGACGAGACGGGCTGCCGCCGGGCTGCACGGCTACGCCAGCTCGGTGCGGACGACCTCCACGAGTTCGTCGACCACGCTCTGTGCGGCGGTCTCGTCTGCGGCCTCGCTCATGACTCGCACCAGCGGCTCCGTACCCGAGGCTCGCACGAGCACGCGACCGGTATCGCCAAGACGCGCTTCGGCGGCCTTGATTGCATCGGCGATGACATGGCTGGTCCCGAGGCGAGTCTTGTCGCCGACGGCGACGTTCACGAGTACCTGGGGGTAGCGCTGCATGATCCGCTTGAGCTCGGAGAGCGGTTTGCCGGCCGCCTGCATCGCCACGGCGAGCTGGATCGCTGTGGTCAGGCCGTCCCCTGTGGTGTTGTGCTCCATAAAGATGATGTGGCCGGACTGCTCGCCGCCGAGAACGGCGCCCGACGTCTGCATCTGCTCGAGAACGTAGCGGTCGCCGACCTTCGTCTTGATGACGGTGATGCCGCGGTCGCGCATGGCGATCTCGAAGCCGAGGTTGCACATGACCGTGCTCACGATGGTGTTGGAGGCGAGATGCCCCTCGTCCTGCAGCCGAGCGCCGCAGATGGCCATGATCATGTCGCCGTCGACCTCATCGCCGTTCTCGTCCAGCGCGATGACGCGGTCGGCGTCACCGTCGTGCGCCACGCCGAGGTCGAAGCTGCCCTCGCGCATCAAGTCGGCGAGCCCACCAAGGTGAGTGGATCCCGAGCCGAGATTGATGTCGACGCCGTTCCAGTCGCTGTTGATGACGGTGACGGTCGCGCCGAGGCGTTCGAACGCCTCGGGCGACGCCACTGCAGAGGCGCCATGACCGCAGTCGATGGCGACCTTGAGCCCGTCGAGGCGGGCCCGAGTCGTGGCAACCGCGTGCACCACGTAGCGCTCGACGGCATCGACGATCTCGTCGACGCAGCCGACCGCCGCGCCGGTGGGACGGACCCAGTCGCGCTCGGCGCTGAGGAACTCCTCGATCTCGGTCTCGACCTCGTCGGGCAGCTTGAAGCCATCTCGGCTGAAGAACTTGATCCCGTTGTACTCGGCGGGATTGTGCGAGGCGGAGATCACGACGCCGCCGTCGGCGTTGAGCTGGCGGGTGAGCAGAGCGACCGCCGGCGTCGGGACCACTCCGGCGAGCAGCGCGTCGGCGCCTCCGGACATCACGCCGGCAACGAGCGCCGATTCGAGCATGAAGCCGCTCCTGCGAGTGTCGCGCCCGACCACGATGCGGCCCCTGCCGCCGTCGCCGAGGAAGTGCCCCGCTGCTTCACCGAGCTTGAACGCGAGTTCGGGGGTCAGGTCGTCGTTCGCGATGCCTCGAACGCCGTCGGTGCCGAAGAGCCGCGCCATGTCACGCCTTTCGTCGAAATGAACGAGGCCCGCCGGATACGGCGGGCCTCGGTCGTGTCTGCTGTAGCTGGTCGACCAGCCGCCCGATTAGCGCTTCGAGAACTGAGGGCGCTTGCGGGCCTTCTTGAGGCCGTACTTCTTGCGCTCGACCATTCGGGGGTCGCGGCGAAGCAGGCCGGCGCGCTTGAGCTCGGCGCGATAGTCATCGCCGGCCTCGAGGAGCGCCCTAGCGATGCCGTGACGAAGAGCGCCCGACTGGCTCGACACGCCACCGCCGTGGATCGTGGCGGTGACATCGAAACGGCCGGTGGTCTCGGTGACCTTGAACGGGGTCGTCGCGAAGGTGACCAGCGCCTCGCGGCCGAAGTACTCGTTCGCCGGCTTCTTGTTGACGGTCACTACACCGGTTCCCGGCGTCAGGTAGACGCGGGCTACCGAGGTCTTGCGGCGACCGGTGCCGTAGTAGACAGCCTTGTTCTCAGCCATGCGCTAACCCTCCAGGGTGATCTGCCGCGGCTTCTGAGCCTCGTGATGATGGTGCGGGCCAGCGTAGACCTTGAGCTTCTTGCCCATGGCGCGGCCGAGCGTGTTCTTGGGGAGCATGCCCTTGACGGCCTTCTCGATGATGCGCTCGGGGTGCTTCTCCAGCATCCGCTGGTAGCTGACCTCTTTGAGCCCACCGGGGAAACCGCTGTGGCTGTAGTAGTTCTTCGTGAGCGCCTTGTTGCCGGTCAGGCGGACCTTCTCGGCGTTGATGACGATGACGAAGTCACCGACATCGACGTTCGGGGTGTACTGCGGCTTCCTCTTGCCCTTGAGGATCTGGGCAACTTCACTGGCGAGGCGGCCGAGCACCATATCCGTGGCGTCGACGAGCAGCCACTCGCGCTCGACTTCACCGGGTTTGGCGTAGTACGTACTCAACGGATTCCTCCTGCTGGGCTGCATGGTCCCTGGACGGACCGAGTGTGTTCGTGTTCGGTTTCACGGGGCCTAGACGAACCCTGCCATTCTAGCCACGCAGGTCAGGTGCGTCAACAAAT
>CAYHCN010000102.1:0-6141 GCA_964354945.1 uncultured Eubacteriales bacterium | reverse complement strand
CGTGTGGGTCGCCCGCGAGGGAGAGGTCGCAGGCGGCATCGTCATCGCCGACGAAGTGCGCCCGGACGCGGCTGCCGCGATCGAGGGGATTCGCGCCCGCAACGTGGACGTGGCCGTTATCAGTGGCGACGCCGAGGCGACGACGGCATCGGTGGCCGCCCGGCTCGGCGTGACCCATGCGATGGCCGAGGTGCTCCCCGCCGACAAGGGCCTCGCGGTCGCCGAGCTCGGCACGAACGGGGGCGTCGCTTACGTCGGCGACGGCATCAACGACGCGGCAGCACTCGCAGCTGCCGACCTCGCGATCTCGCTCAACGACGCGAGCGACGTGGCGGTCCTCGGCGCCGACGTGGTGCTGCTCGGCGACTCGGCGAGCTCGCCGCTCTCGGCGCTACCGGCGCTGCTCGATACTGCCAGGGCGACTCGGCGGGTCATCCGGGAGAATCTCGTGTGGGCGTTCGGGTACAACCTCGTGACCATCCCGCTCGCGGTGACCGGCAGGCTGTCGCCTGTCGCTGCGGCGATCGCGATGGCGCTCTCGTCGCTGGCGGTGGTCGCGAACTCGTGGCGGTTGACGCTGGTGCCGCACAGTCCGCGAAGCGCTCGCCGGCCGGTGAACGCGACTACGTCACGAACCGAGCCGTGCTCCCCCGCCGACCCGGCGTGACCTCGAGCCGGCAGTCGATGCGCTGACGCAGTTCGGGCACGTGGGAGATGACCCCGACGAGGCGACCGGTGCCTGAGGTGCCGGAGGCGAGATCGAGCAGCGTGTCGATGGCCTCATCGAGGGCCTGGGGGTCGAGTGAGCCGAACCCCTCGTCGATGAAGATCGTTTCGAGCCTGACGCCCCCCGCATGCGCCTGAACCGCCTCGGCAAGACCGAGCGCCAGGGCGAGCGAGGCAAGGAACCCCTCCCCGCCCGACAGCGTCGACGCGGGACGCGCCTCGCCGGCGGTTTCGTCGAAGACCTCGAGCTCGAGGCCGGCCGCACGTCGCGCATCCCCGACCACGCTCTTGCGCTGGAGCCGGTAGCGGCCGCCGGTCATCCTCACTAAACGGAAGCTGGCATGGTCGAGCACCTCATCGAGATAGGTCCCGAGCATGTAGCGCTGGAACGACAGCCGCAGTGGGTTGTCGCCGCACGCGACGTCGGCCAGCCTGCCGACCAGCGCGTAGCGTGTGTAGAGCCCTGCGGCCTGCCTCTCCAGCTCGTCGAGCGTGTCGAGCGCCTGCTTCCATCGACCGGTGTCCTTGTTCGCGGCAGCCCACTCGCCCTCGGCTTGGCGGGCGGCTTCCTCCGCTGTCTCGCACGCCGCCGCAAGCGCAAGGAGGTCGGGTGCTTCCTTGACGAGCTTCGCGGCGTCACGCGCTCGCTCGACACGGTTCCTCGCCGATGTGCGCTCGCCGTCGAAGCTCGAGACCAGCGACTCGAGCCGATCGATCTCGGCACCGGCTCGGCGAACCACGCGGTAGACATCCGCGGATTCGAAGCCGGCTTCGGCGAGTGCGGCTTCGAAGTCAGAACGAGCGTTGGCGACTGCCTCCGACGCCACCCCAAGAGCGGTTCGCGCGGTCTCGACGACGACGGTCGCCTGGGTCTGGCGCTTCTGAGCGGCTTCCTTCGAGGCGCGACACGTCGCGAGTGCCTTCTCGGCCTTGACGCGCTCCTTGTGCAGCTCGGCGACTCGGTTCGCGAGTTGGGCGGCGTTGGTGCGCACCTCCGTGCGGTCGAGCTCCGCGGCCTTGCCGAGCCGCTTGTGCTGCTCGCCCACTCGCTTGGCGGCACCACGCTGCGCTTCCTCGCATCGCGCCACCCCGGCTTGAGCGGAGGCCTGCGCCGTACGGGCCGCTTCGACAGCACTCCGAACCACCTCGAGCTCGGACTCGGTGGGAGCGCCTTCGTGCGGTGCTGCGGGGACTGGATGGTCGGTGCTGCCGCACACCGGACACGGCGCTCCCACGGCGAGCGTGCTCGCGAGAACGGCGGCCTGGCCGGCACGCCAAGCGGCTTCCGCTTGGTCGGCGGCGATCTTCGCCTTGGCGAGCGCCTCATCGCACGCGCCCGCGGCCTGGCGAGCCCGTTCAAGCGCACCGTCGGCGGTCGCAAGATCGCCCACGGCGGTGGCGAGCGCGTCGAGGTCGTCCGCCTGGCGTGACGCCTCGGCGACCTCCTTTTCGAGCCGGTCGATCTCGCGAACCTCGGCTCCGGCCGCCTCGGCCTCTTCGAGCAACGTGCACGCCTTGGCGAACGCCGTCTCGGCGGCAGGCAGCGCAGCTTCGGCGGTCTCCAGCGCCGCGCGGGCCCCGACCTCGTCGCCCTCTCGCGCGGCGAGCAGCTTGTCCGCAGCCTCGACGGCCTGCGCCTTTCGAGCGGCGTTGAGCTCTTCGCGCGCGCTGTCGATCTCGGGCTTCCGCGCATCGATCGTCTTCAGCGCATCCTCGGCGGCCACCGCCTCGCGCAGCACCTCGGCCGCGGCCTTGCCGTCGTCGAGCGCCTTCCTGGCCGCGGTCGCCACCACGACGGCCTGCTCGCGCGCTACGTCGGCGACCTTCAGCGCCTCCGCGGCCTCGGCGTGGCGTGTCTCGAGCTCCTCGCGCGACTCGACACCTGCAGCCTCAAGCACGCCGGACCGACGATCCTGGGTGCTCTTCATCGCCTGATTGAGCTCGTTGCGCCGTACCTTCATGAACTCCGTGATCGAGGCGAAGCGGTCGGTGCGGAACAGCTGCCGCAGGATCTCCTCGCGCTGCCTCACGTCCGCCGAGAGGACCTCGCGGAACCTGCCCTGCGGCAGGAGAACGACCTGCCTGAACTGGTCGCTCGAGAAGCCGAGCAGACCCTCCACGGCCCCGTTCACGTCACGGACGCCGCTCGCCAGCACGTCGCTCTCGATGACGGCGTCGTCGCCTGCGTTGCCGGTGAACCCCGGCGGCAGGCGGAACAGCGTCGCGTCCGGCGTGACCGGCGTGAAGCCAGCGCCGCGAAGCTTCGGCCGCTGCTGGGCCGGACGCCGCCATACCCGGTACGTCTCGGAACCGACCGCGAAGTCGAAGGTTACCTCGGTGAGGGTGTGGGGCTCGGCGAACTGGCTCCGCATGTCCGCAGCCACGCGCTCGTCACCGCTCGTGTCGCCGTAGAGGGCGAAGGTGATCGCGTCCAAGATGCTCGTCTTGCCCGCACCGGTCGGGCCGTTGACCAGGAAGAAGCGCTTGTCGCCGAGCTCGGAGAAGTCGAGCACCTGGGTTCCCGCGTACGGCCCGAACGCGCTCATCGAGAGGGACAGGGGGCGCAAGCTACTCCCCCCTCATCGAACGCTCGCGCTCGGCCAGCAGCTCGAGCAGGACGGCGTGTTCCTCGGCAGCGAGCTGCTCGCCCGTGGCGTACTCGAAGAACCGCTCGAAGAGCACCTCGTCGGTGAGCTTCTCGACCGACGTCGGCCCAGGCTCCGCATGGCCGTCAGGCTCGAGTAGCTCCACCTTGCGTGCGATGCGCAGCATGTTCGGGTACAGCTCGCGTGCCCTGCCCGCGGCATCAGGAGGCATGACCGGCTCGTCGAGGACGATCTCGACGTAGTCGTCGCGAGCGTCGTCGGCTGCAGCGCCCGTCAGCACGTCGGCCAACGTCCCCTCGATGCGCCGGACGTCTCGGCGGGGCACCAGCGGCACTGGCGTGACGGTGAGACCCTCGTCGGTGAGGTCGACGATCGAGACGCTCTTGGGCTGCACCGCTTCGTCGAAGGAGTACTTGAACAGCGAGCCCGAATAGTGGAGGCGGGCGTCGTGGATCGACTGGGGACGATGCAGGTGGCCGAGGGCGACGTAGTCGAAGCCGTCGAAGAGCTCCGCTCCGACGGCACCCGTGCCGCCCACGGTCAGACCGCGCTCCGACTCGCTCACGATGCCGCCACCGATGAAGTGATGGGTGACGAGCACCTGTCGAGGCTCAGCGGCTTCGCACGCGCGAATCCGCTCGAGGCAACAGCGGACGGCATCCTGGTGGTCGTGGACCGACTCGTCTCCGAGCGCGTGGCGCGTCTCGATGGGGTCCGCGTACGGGAGCAGCCACACCCGGGTGACATCGTCACCCTCGCCGAGCACCACCGATCGGGGCTGGGCCTCCAGACGCCCAGCCATGTGGAGCCCCCCGGCATCGAGCACCGCCGAGGCGAACCCGACTCGATCCGGGCTGTCGTGGTTTCCCGCGACGACGAGCACCGGCACCCCCAGGTCGAGGATGATCCGCGACAGCGTCCGGTCGAGCAGCGCCACCGCCTCTGCGGGAGGGACGGCGCGATCGTAGAGATCTCCCGCAACGATGAGCGCGTCGGGGCGGTGCTCCTCGACGAGTTCGATCAGCTGAAGGAGCGCGAACTCCTGGTCGTCGAGAAGCGGCTGCGTGTAGAGCTGCCGACCGAGATGCCAGTCGGCCGTGTGGATGAAGCGCATGACCCTCCCCGGTTCGCGAGCTTGGGCTCGGCTTGGCCGAGCGTCACGGTCATGCTAGCAGTCGGGTCTGACGCTGGCGGGTCTGCCTACCGTCCCGCGCGGCGCCACCGCGTCGCCCACAGCTCCACCGCATCGAGCGCCTCGTAGAGCACGACTCCGAGCAGCGCCATCGCGATGATGCCTGCGAACATCGCCGGGTAGTCGATGCGGCCCCAGGCGTCGACGATGTACCATCCCAGACCGCTGCTGCCGGCAATCGACTCGGTGAGAAACAGCACTGCGATGGCCGTTCCCGTGCCGATGCGCAACGCGGTGAACACCTCGGGCAGCGAGGCGGGGAACACGACGTGTCTGAACACCTGCCCCGAGGACGCGCCGAGTGAGCGCACCGACACCACGGATGCCTCGGGCACCGCCTTCGCAGCGTCGCGAGCCGTGACGAGTATCTGGAAGAACACGATGAGCGCGATGAGCGCGATCTTGCTGAGGTCGCCCAGGCCGAGCAGCACCAAGAACACCGGCAGGAACACGACCTTGGGGATCGGGTAGGTCACGTAAATCACCGGGGCGACGAGGGCGTCCAGTCGAGGCGAACGCCCGATGACCAGCCCGAGGGGTACCGCAAGCACGGTCCCGAGGAGCATCGCTGCGAGCACGCGATAGGCGCTGATGAGCCACTGTTGCCACAGCTCGGGGATCTGGTCGACGAATGCCGGTAGTGCGACCGTCGGCGGCGGGAGCGCGGGCGAGTTGACTGCGAGCGTGACCAGCTCCCAGGTGAGCAGCAGGAACGCCGCGGCCCCGAGGTAGCCGAGTAGCCGGCGCGACGTACTCACCGCGCGTGTCCGGAGTCCGCGGCGGCGCCACCTTCGGCCCCCGCCGACGCCGCCGCTGCCGCCAAGGCCGCTTCCTCGGCGCCGATCGCGCCCTCGGCGGCCAGCAGCTCGCGGAGCTCCTCGGCGCGGCGATAGAAGGCGTCGGTCGCCCGGTGGTTGGACGTCCCCATCTCGGGGTTGTCGACGATCGCGGCGATACTCCCCGGCCGCTGCGTGAGCACGACCACACGCCTGCCGAGGAACACGGCCTCGTCTATCGAGTGCGTCACGAGCACCTGGGTGTGCCTGCGGGAGCTCCACAGGTCGAGCAGCACGTCTTGGAGGTCCTCGCGGGTCAGTGCGTCGAGCGCCGAGAGGGGCTCGTCCATCAGCAGCAAGTCGGCGTCGAGCGCGAGCGCGCGGGCGAGCGCGAGGCGCTGGCGCATGCCTCCCGAAAGCTCCCCGGGGTATGCCGCCGCGAAGTCCGCGAGCCCGACCCGCTCGAGTGCCGCACCGGCGCGGCGTCGCTCCTCGGCTCGGTCGACATGTCGCACGCGCAGCCCCAGCGAGGCGTTGTCGGCGACTGTCTTCCACGGCAGCAGGCCAAGGTCCTGGAGGATCAGAGCGGTCTGGAGGCGCGGACCTTTCGGCTCTGCGCCGTCCACGTGCACGCGGCCCGACGTCGCAGCGAGCAGGCCCGCCGCGAGCAGGAGCATCGTCGACTTCCCACAGCCCGAAGGCCCGATCACCGCGACGGGCTCGCCCTCGGCGATCGCCAGCGAGATGTGATCGAGGGCCCGGACCTGACGGTCCGAGCCCTCGTAGATGACACCGACGTTGTCGAATGCGAGGGACGCCATGTCCCCACCTTACGCCAACG
>CAYHCN010000101.1:0-6198 GCA_964354945.1 uncultured Eubacteriales bacterium | reverse complement strand
GGCGACGACGTGCGCCGCGCCGCGCTGCAGCAGGCAGTCGGTGAATCCCCCGGTAGACGCCCCCACGTCGACAGCAGACACCCCGCTGACGTCGAGGCCGAAGGTGTCGAGGGCACCGGCGAGCTTCACGCCGCCGCGCGAAACGAACCGTGGCTTCTCGGCGACCTCGAGGGAGTCTTCCTCGGCGACGGGATGGCCGGCTTTGGTGACGACCTCGCCGTTGACGCGGACCTCGCCGGCAAGGATCGCGGCGCGCGCCTGCTCCCGCGAGGCGAGCATGCCTCGCTCAGCGAGTGTGACGTCGAGTCTGCTGCGACTCACTGTCGAGCTCCTCCGCGGCGTCCTCCACGTCGATGGTGTGGACGCGCCCCACGATGGCGTCGCGCACACCCTCGGGCGTGAGGCCGACCTCGTCGAGGAGCCTGGGCATCGCGCCGTAGGTCACGAAGCAGTCGGGCACGGCGAGCATGAGCACCGGGGCTGCGAGGCCGAGATCGGACATCGACTCGAGCACCGCGGCGCCGAACCCGCCCCGAGCGGTGTTCTCTTCAAGGGTCACCACGAGCGGGTGGTTCGCGACCGCCCACGAGACAGCTTCGAGATCGAGCGGCTTGACCCACCGCATGTTCACGACACTCGCCGAGATGCCCTCGGCGACGAGCAGCTCGGCGGCCTTCTCGGCCACGCCGACCATGCGGCCCACTGCCAGGATCGCGACGTCACTGCCCTGCCGACGAATCTCCCCCCGCCCCGCCTCGAGCACCATGGGCTCCTCAGGCAGCGGCACGCCGACGCCGGAGCCGCGCGGGTAGCGGATGGCAACCGGGCCGTCGGCCGCGAGTGCTGTGTGAAGCGCGTGAGTGAGCTCCGCCTCGTCGGCGGGAGCGAGAATCATCATGTTGGGGATGGAGCGCAGGTAGGTGAGGTCGAACACGCCGTGGTGTGTCGGTCCGTCCTCGCCGACAAGGCCTCCGCGGTCGAGGCAGAACACCACGTGAAGATCCTGCAGCGCGATGTCGGTGATCAGCTGGTCGTAGGCCCGCTGCAGGAAGGTGGAGTAGATTGCCACGACCGGCTTGCGTCCACCGAGCGCCAACCCCGCGGACATTCCTACCGCGTGCTGCTCAGCGATACCTACATCGTAGAACCTGTCGGGGTACGTGGCTGCGAACCCGTCGAGGCCGGTTCCCGAGGGCATCGCTGCGGTGATCGCTACGATCTTGTCGTCGTTGGCCGCCTCGGCCATCAGTGCGCGCGAGAACGTCTCCGTGTAGCTGATCGGCCCCCCACTGCTCTTGGGGATGCCCGTCTCCACCGCGAACGGCCCGATGCCGTGGAAGGCGTCCGGCTTCTCTTCGGCCGGCACGTAGCCGGCTCCCTTCTGGGTCACCATGTGGATGATGACGGGGCCATCGACCCGCTTGGCGCGGATCACCGCATCGCGAACCTGCTTGACGTCATGGCCGTCGATGGGACCGACGTACTTGATGCCGAGCTCCTCGAACAGCATCCCCGGCACGAGCAGCTGTTTCACCGACTCCTTGACCGCCTCACCTGCTTCGACCATCACGCGGCCGAGACCGGTGGCCGCGAGCGCTGACTCGACGCCGTCGCGAAGCTTGGTGTAGCGAGGGTCGAGACGCACCCGGGCGAGGTAGCTCGCCATCGCGCCGACGTTCTGAGCGATCGACATCTCGTTGTCGTTGAGCACGATCAGCATCCGGGGACCGAGGTGCCCGATGTGGTTCAGCGCCTCGAACGCCATGCCGCCGGTGAGCGAGCCGTCGCCGATGACGGTGCAGATCTGCTCGCCGCCGCCACGCGCGTCACGCGCAAGCGCGAGCCCGAGCGCGATGGACAGCGAATCGGATGCGTGGCCCGCGTCGTAGACGTCGTAGGGCGACTCGTTGCGTTTAGTGAATCCGCACACCCCGCCGTACTGTCGCAGCATGTCGAACCGCTCGCGACGCCCGGTGACGAGCTTGTGGACGTAGCTCTGGTGCCCGACGTCCCACAAGACGCGGTCGGGAGGGCATTCAAGCGCGAGGTGGATACCCAAGGTGAGCTCGACGACGCCGAGATTCGGGGCGAGATGGCCGCCGGTCTTGGAGACGGTGGCGATGAGCTCGTCACGGATCTCGTCGCACAGCTGCGCCATCTGCGCGTCGGAGAGACGCTTGAGGTCAGCGGGGGACTTGATGCCGTCGAGAACGCGTTCAGGCACGTCGTTCATCTCCACGTGGTCTCGCCTCGGGGCGTGCGACGTTGCTCAATGTGTCCGAGATGATGGTAACCCTTCGCCCTACGACTCGTCGGCGAAGATATCGTCGTAGTCCTCGTCCGACTCGTTCTGGGCCACCTCAGCAGAGGTGACTGCAGCGTCCGCGCCACCGGGGACCCCGTCGGCGTCCTGTGGCTCGCCCGCCGTCGAGGCATCAGCGACCGGTTCGACGGACGCGTCGCCGAGAGATGCAGCCTGCGTCTCGGCAGGCGCGTCACCGGCCACCGCTTCGTGGGCCGGCTCGTCAACGGCGTCCGCTGCGGGGCGCCACTCCGAGTGGTCGACGAGCTCGGTGCACTGGTTCGCGAGGCGAACGCCTTCTTCGAGCAGGTCGAGGCTCTGCTCGAGGGACGTGTCCTTCTTGCGTACCTGGCCGACGATCTCGTCAAGCCGCGCGCGGGCCTGAGCGAATCCCTGCTCCTCAGCCATCGGTCCCCTCCCCGTCCGAGGTCTGCTCGGCGATCCTGCCGAGAACCCCGTTCACGAACTTCGATGAATCGTCGCCGCCGTAGACCTTCGCGAGTTCGACGGCCTCGTTGATCGCCACGCTCGGCGGCACCTGTTCCGGGTCGCCGTACAGGATCTCCCATGTGGCGACTCGGAGGATGTTGCGGTCAACCAGCGGCATGCGCGACACGACCCAGTTCTGGGAGACAGTGCCGAGCAGCTCGTCGATGTGCTCTTGGTGATCGGTCACGCCCTCGAGGATCTCGACGGCGTAGTCGGCAAGCGGCCCATCCTGGGTCGAGTACGTGTGCTCGTCGAGGATGACCGCGATGGTCTCCTCGGTGATCTCGCGCTGGTACAGGATCTGAAGCGC
Organism: uncultured Eubacteriales bacterium; assembly: GCA_964354945.1. Taxonomy (GTDB): domain Bacteria; phylum Actinomycetota; class Coriobacteriia; order Anaerosomatales; family CAVXGS01; genus CAVXGS01. Next base: position 3,097 of record CAYHCN010000101.1, on the reverse strand, counting down.
CTGGCGGCGGGCCAGACTGCGGTCGCGGGACATCACGATTCGGTGAACACGACCCCGTCGACGTAGACGTCGACCAGTTCGACGTCGACGCCCACTTGGCTCTTCATGGCGTCGGCGACAGCCTTCTGGACAGCAGCGCCGACCTCGCGCAGGTTTCGGCCGTACTCGATCTGCACGTGCAACGTGACGCTGATCCCATCGCTCTCGGTGCGGCAGATGTCGACGGGGCGCGCGGTGCCCTTGCGGCCCCGCTGCACAAGGCCCGCGATACCTGCGGCGCCGATCGCGGCGACGCCGTCGACGCTCTGCGCCGCGACGGTCACGATCGTGTCGAGCACCCCGGGTGCGATGCCGAGCCCCTCGAAACGGATCTCTTCGGTCACTTCAGTCACCTCGCGTTCTATGCGTCAGGGTCGCCGGTCAGGTGCTGCTCGATGAAATCAGTATAGATATCACCGGATTGGAACGCGGGCAGCTCCACGACCGCCTGGTGGAACGGGATAGTCGTGGGAATGCCGACGATGATGAACTCGTCGAGGGCGCGCCGCGCTCTCGCCACGGCTTCGTCGCGGGTCTCGCCCCACACCACGAGTTTCGCGAGCAGCGAATCGTACGTTGGGGGGACCCGATAGCCCGAGAAGACGTGGCTGTCGACGCGCACGCCGAAGCCGCCCGGCGCCGAGAACACCTCGATGAGCCCGGGGTTTGGTCGGAAACCGTGCGCCGGGTCTTCGGCGTTAATGCGGAACTCGATGGCGTGACCCGAGAGTCGGATCTCGTCCTGGGTCTTGTGCTTCATGGGGTGACCCGCGGCGATGCGGATCTGCTCCTTGATGATGTCGACACCGGTGATCTGCTCGGTCACGGGATGCTCGACCTGGACACGGGTGTTCATCTCCATGAAGTAGAACGACTTGTCCTCGGCGAGGAGGAACTCGACGGTGCCGGCGTTGACGTAGCCGACAGCGCGTACGGCCTTCAGCGCGGCCTCGCCCATCTCGGCGCGAAGCCCGGGGGTGAGCGCCGGGCTCGGGGCTTCCTCGACGAGCTTCTGATGGCGACGCTGGATCGAGCAGTCCCGCTCGAACAGGTAGACGGCGTTGCCGTGGCTGTCGGCGAGTACCTGAATCTCGACGTGGCGAGGGCGCGCGAGGTACTTCTCGATGTAGACGGTGTCGTTGCCGAACGCGGCGGCGGCCTCGGTCTTCGCCGCCTGAAGGTTGTTCCTGAGCGACTCGGGGTCCTCGGCCACACGCATGCCCTTGCCGCCGCCACCCGCCGACGCCTTGATGAGCACGGGGAAGCCGACCTGCTCGGAGAAGCTCAGCGCCTCCTCGAAGCTCTCGACGGCGCCGTCGGAGCCCGGAACGGTAGGGACGCCTGCGTTCGCCATCGTCTCGCGAGCGACGGCCTTGTCCCCCATCCGCTCGATCGAGTCGGGGCTGGGGCCGATGAAGGTGAGGCCGGAATCCGCGCATGCGCGCGCGAATGCGGCGTTTTCGGCGAGAAAGCCGTAGCCGGGATGGATGGCCTGGGCGCCCGACATGAGCGCCGCGGAGATGATGTTGGGCATGCTCAGGTAGGACTGGATCGCAGGTGCAGGACCGATGCACACGGCCTTGTCGGCCATTGCCACGGGTAGGGAGTCCCTGTCGGCTTCGGAGAAGACCGCGACGGTCTCGATGCCCATCTCACGGCACGCGCGGATGACCCGCAGAGCGACTTCGCCACGGTTGGCGACGAGAATGCTGTCGAACACTGCCACCCCTAGACGGGCTCGTAGTAGAACAGGACGGTTCCGTACTCCACCGGAGCGGCGTTGTCGACGCATACCTCACGGATGACACCGGCTTCCTCGGCGGAGATCTCGTTCATGAGCTTCATCGCCTCGAGAATGCACAGCGTCTGACCCTCGGCGACCTGGTCGCCGACGCTCACGAACGCCGGATTGCCAGGAGCCGACGACTCGTAGAAGGTGCCCACCATCGGAGCCACGACGCTCTTCCACCTGGCCGGGCGCACGCCCTCGGCTGCGGGTGCCTCGGTCGCGGCGGGCGCAGCCGCGGGTGCGGCTGCCGGCGCGGCTGCCGGCGCGGTCGCGACCGAGGGGACGCCGCCCCTGCGGACGACTACGCGCAGGTCGCCCTCTTCGATCACGACCTCGTCGACGTCCGATGCCTCGACGAGCTTGATGAGCTCACGGATCTCGCTGATGTTCACCGCGTCATCCTCCCTGACGGTGTCGATCTCCTCGCCGAGCATGAAGACCGCCTTCTCGGCGCCCTCCTGGTGCTTCTCGAGGTAGGTGCGTGCCTCGTTCGGGAAGAGGGCGTACGTGAGTACGTCCTCCTCGCTGCGGGCGAGGTCGCCGATCTCGGCGGCCACCTCGTCGTAGGTCGTGGTCACAAGCGAACCGGGTCGCACGTCGGCGGGAAGCGGCACGTCCTCGCCGAGGACCTTGGCTACGATCTCCTTGTCCATCGGACCGGGTGCCTTACCGTACAGGCCTCGGATGTAGTCCTTCATCTCGTTGGGAACGACGCTCCAGCGCTTACCGGTCAGAACGTTGATGACTGCCTGGGTGCCCACGATCTGGGAAAGCGGAGTCACGAGGGGCGGGTAGCCTACCTCGGCGCGCACTCGGGCGATCTCGGCAAGTACATCGGGGAGGCGGCCGCCGGCCTTCTGGAGCTCGAGCTGCGATACGAGGTTGCTCATCATGCCCCCGGGGACTTGATGGCTGAACACCTCCATCGACAGTAGCGAGGTGACGCCGCGCTTGAGCCCCTTGCGCTCTCGGACACCTTCCCAGTACTCAGCGATGTCGAAGAGAAGATCCAGGTCGAGGCCCGAGTCGTAGGGGCTCTCCTTGAGTGCCGCGACGATCATTTCGACCGCGGGCTGGCTGTTGCCGAACGCTAGCGCGACCACGGCTGTGTCGACGATGTCGGCGCCGGCCTCGGCAGCCTTGAGGTAGTTCATCGGCGCCATACCACCGATGTAGTGGCAGTGAACGTGGACCGGAAGGCCGACCTCTTCCTTGAGTGCCCTGACCATGCGCTCCGTGCGGAAGGGAGTGAGCATGCCCGCCATGTCT
>CAYHCN010000100.1:0-6204 GCA_964354945.1 uncultured Eubacteriales bacterium | reverse complement strand
CCTGCTGAGCGGCAGCGGTGCGATGCTGCGCCACCTGCCCACGCATCTCGAGCGTGGCCTCCAAACACAAGTGCTCATCGGCGACCCGCTCGCCCGCGTCTCGACGAACGTTTCCGGCGAGCAACTCGTCATCTCCGACCGCATGGGCAGTGCCACGGCGGTCGGTCTCGCCATGGGAGGTGTCGACTAGATGGTCCGCATCAACCTGCTGCCTCCCGAGATCCAGGAGCGACGCCGGTGGGACCGGTACTACCCGCTTGTGTTCCTCCTCGGCTTCGTCATGTTCGCCGCGATCGGTACCGTCGCCTTCGGGCTCTTCTGGTACACGAATAGCGAGCGGGCCACGTTGCAGGAGTACAAGAGCCAGGCCGCGAGCCTTCAGGCCCAGGCCACTCAGTTCGCGGTGTTCGAGCAGAAGGAGTCCGAGCTACTCACCAAGGCATCGGTCTCTCAGGCAGCCCTGACGGGTCGCGTCAACTGGGCCGAGCTCTGCCGGGACATCTCGATGGTCCTGCCGGACGAAATCTGGCTCACCACCATCCAGGGGAATGAGGACACCGGTCTCACGCTCAGCGGCTACACGCCGAACGCGAACCCGGCGTCGTCTGCCGAAAGCTACAAGTCGATCGCGAAGATGCTGGTCCTGCTCAACGCACTCCCGCAGCTCTACGACGTGTGGCTCACCAGCGCCACCGTCTCTGAGTACAGCAACGGGACCTCGGGGGAGCCGGCGCCCACCCTCCAGTTCCAGGCGACTGCAAAGGTAGCGAAGCCTTCGACTCCCGCCACTGGAACCACCGCCGTGCTTGCCCCGCCACCAGCCGGTCAGTAGCCACGAGGACACTACGATGCGAATCACACCGAGAGACAAACTGATTCTGGTCGCTGTAGGTATCGCCGTGCTAGCCGTGGTCACTGGCCTGCTGCTGATCTATCCGCAGGTCAAGACGATCGCAACGATCAACGGGCAGATCCAGGCGGCCGAGGCTGAGGTCGATGAGGCCAACGCCCTGCTCCTGCAGCGCCAGGACATGAAGGACCGGGCGGCGCAGACCGACGCGGCGTACCTGCGGCTTGCCAACCAGGTGCCCGAGACGCCCGAGCTGCCGTCACTCATCATCGAGCTTCAGGACGTCGCTCTGCAGGCTGGTGTGGTCTTCGAGGGCCTGCGCCCTGAGGATCCCATCGCGAGCACCGCCGGGCCGACAAGCCCGGGCGGCCAGGCGACCGCTGCTTCGAACTCACCCGCTCCCGGTGCCACCGGCGACTACATCGTGATGCCGATGGAGGTCACCGTGAGCGGCACGTGGTCGGACACGATCGACTTCATGAACCGCATCCAGCACATGACCCGTGCCGTCCGAATCGTCGACTACAACTCGGCATACACCGCCCCGGAGACCGGGGCGGACGGGTCGACCTCGACCTCGACCAAGACCACCGAGTTCACCACGATGCGGATCGAGGCGTACACCGTTCCGACCGCCGCCTCCGGTACGACCACCGGCGGTACCACTGGCCCTGTTCCCACATCGAACCAGTAGGGTGAGACACTATGGCCGATAACCTCACACCGTTCGATTCCTCCGGTGCCCCAGCAGCGCCGCAATCAGGCCTCCGGGGGTTTCTGAACTCGAAGCCGGGCAAGATCATCGTTGGCGTCGCAGCAGTGGTCATCGTGGTCGGTGTCCTCGGCGTCATAGGAACTACCTTCCTCGGCTCCGGGTCCTCCGAGGACCTCGCAACGCCGACGGGGACCACCGGTGATTCCACGGTCACCAAGCCCGTGACCCCAGCGATCGATGCGAAGGTCCTGCCCAAGGAAGTCGAGCTCGACGACGTGTTCACCTACCGTGACGTCTTCGTGCCCACGGTCGTCCTCGTGTCCACCACGACGACGTCCACGAGCACGTCCAACTCGACGACGACGAGCACTTCCACCACGAACCAGAGCACCAGCGTGCCGGCAGACACCCTCGTACTCGAGGACATCGCCACCGAGGACGGCCAACCCGTGGCGATCCTCAGCTGGAACGGGGAGACCTACACGCTATCGGAGGGCGAGTCGATCCCCGACACGCCGTGGCAGGTCCTCGAGATCAACTCGTCAACGGTTGTCATGCTCTACGGCGACCAGCGCATCACGCTGAGCGTCGGAGTGGGCATCTCCAAGTAGCACCTTCGGGCGTCTCCAGCAGCCGAGCGGTGGGGGAGTGCTAGAATCTCCCCACTTCCAACCCGCCCGGTTCGCTCGGAGGCGCCCATGCGCTACACCACGGCAGGCGAATCTCACGGCCGTGTGCTCACCGCCATCGTGACCGGCGTCCCGGCCGGGATCCCCGTCGACGTCTCGCTCATCGATGCCGACCTCGCCCGCAGGCAGTCCGGCTACGGTCGAGGCGGGCGCCAACTGATCGAGAAAGACCGGGCGCTCGTTCTCTCGGGTGTGCGGTTCGGCAGGACCATCGGCAGCCCCGTCGCGATCTCGATCGCCAACCGCGACTGGGACAACTGGATGGACGTCATGTCGATCTCGGGCACCCGTCCCGCGAACTCTCGCGTCACCGCGCCTCGTCCCGGGCACGCCGACCTGCCGGGGATCCTCAAGATCGGCTCCGATGACGTGCGCGACATCCTTGAGCGCGCGAGCGCACGAGAGACGGCCGCACGAGTCGCCGCGGGAGGGGTCGCGAAGGCTTTGCTGCGCCGCCTCAGCGTGAACGTCGCGTCCTTCGTGCTCTCTATCGGGGACATCGAGATGCCTCCGCCGCTCGACCCCGCGTCGGTCGATGTCGACCTCGTCGAGGGCAGCGAGGTGCGCTGTCCCGACGCCGACGCCTCCGAGGCCATGAAGGCCGCCATCGACGCTGCGAGCACCACCGGCGAGTCGCTCGGCGGCGTCTTCTGCGTGACCGCCACTAACCTCGTCCCGGGTCTGGGTTCGTACGCCGAGGCCGAGCGTCGACTCGACGCCCGCCTCGCCGCGGCGGTCATGTCGATCCCAGCCATCAAGGGTATCGAGATCGGTGACGGCTTCGCCGGTGCCCACCGGCCGGGTTCCCAGGTCCACGACGAGATCCGACACGACGGGCCTCGTGGCTTCTATCGCCCGTCCAACCACGCGGGAGGACTCGAAGGCGGCATGACCAACGGCGAGCCGCTGGTGCTGCGCGCGGCCATGAAGCCGATCCCGACGCTCATGCGCCCGCTCGCGAGCGTGGACATCGACACGCTCGACGCGGTGGATGCGAGCAAGGAGCGCTCGGACGTCTGTGCCGTCCCTGCCGCAGCGGTGGTCGGCGAGGCCGAGGTCGCAATGGTGCTCGCGAACGCGTACCTCGAGAAGTTCGGGTGCGACTCGATGGAGGACGTCGCTGCCGCAGTCACGGCGTACGAGCGCCGGATCGCCCGGTGACCCCGCTGGACCACCACGTCCTGCTCGTCGGCTTCATGGGCTCGGGCAAGTCGTCGGTCGCATGTGAGCTCGCTCGGCGCTCGGGTACTCGCTACATCGACCTTGACGAACGAATCGCCGCAGCGGCCGGAAGCTCGATTCCCGAGATCTTCGCCGAGGAGGGAGAGTCCGGGTTCCGCGACCGTGAGGCGGCGGCGCTCGCCGGCCTGGCAACCGACCCGCCTTCGGTCGTGGCGTGCGGCGGCGGCATCCTCGGCCGCGAGGAGAACCGCCGGATGCTCGCTTCGCTCGGCACGGTGGTGTACCTCGAGGTGAGCGCCGAGGAGTCCGTGCGGCGGTGCGGTTCGGGCTCCGCTCGGCCGATGCTGGCCGAACGCTCCGCCAAGGAGGTCGCCGAGCTGCTCGCGCTGCGAGAGCCGATGTACGCGCAGGTGGCCGACGTTAGGATCGACACGACCGGCCGTTCGGTCGACGCGGTTGTCGACCTTGTCGAGGCCGCGCTCGCCCGCGCTGTCGGCCAGCCAGGACACGACACCCCGTCCCGCGATACGAAGGAGAACGAGTGAACCTCGTCGTCATACCCGTGGACGTTCCCGGCGCAGCCTACGAGGTCATCCTCGGCAACGGTCTCATGCGGGAGCTCGGCGCGCGCGTGAAGACATCGCTTCGGGCCAAGAAGATCGCCCTCATCACGGACGAGACCGTTGGAGACGCTCACGGCATCCAGGTCCAAGCTGAGCTGCTCCGCGCAGGTTTCCAGGTCGAGGGCTTCACGGTGGCCGCGGGAGAGCAGGCCAAGGCGTGGCCGGTCGCCGGCGAGCTGCTCGAAGCGCTCGCAGACGCGGGGCTCGATCGCCGCGATGCGGTCGTGACATTGGGAGGCGGCGTCGTGTCGGATTTGGGCGGGTTCGTCGCCTCGGCCTACTTGCGCGGTATCGACTTCGTGAACATCCCGACGACGCTGCTTGCGCAAGTCGACGCGTCGGTGGGCGGCAAGACCGGTGTCGACCTTCGTGCCGGGAAGAACCTCGCGGGCGCTTTCAAGCAGCCCCGGTTGGTGATCGTCGACACGGCGTTCCTCGCGACGTTGCCCGGCAGCGAGTGGGCGAGCGGGTTCTCCGAGATCGCCAAGGCGGGAGCGATCCACACCTTCGAGTTCTTCGAGTGGCTCGAGGCCAATGCTGCAGGCCTCGCCGCGCACGAAGAGGAGATCGTGTTCGAGGCGGTCAAGCGTTCCATCGAGTTCAAGGCAGGAGTCGTCGTCGGCGACGAGCGCGAAGCGGACCGCCGGGAGTGCCTCAACTACGGTCACACGCTCGGGCACGCCATCGAGAAGGTGCTCGGCTACGGCGAGATCTCCCACGGTCAGGCTGTGGCCGAAGGCATGCGCTTCGCCGCGCTGCTTGCGAGCAAGATGCTCGACGCCGACGCCACCTTCGCCGGCCGTCTCGGCGGGCTGCTCGACGAACTCGGTCTGGCCCATCAGCAGCTCGACCTGGACGCTGAGGCGCTCATTTCGGCGATGCACTCGGACAAGAAGGCGCGAGGCGGCGAAGTCCGGTTCGTGCTCGTTCGTCGCCCCGGTGTGTGGTCCGTCACACCGATCAGCGACGTCATTCTTCGGGACGCGCTCGCCGAGTTCTTGGGCGGTTAGGATAGAGATATCGGGCGCACTGACGCCCGACATCGAGAGGGGAGTGCGCATGCTTCGCGTGCTGGTGCTGTCGGGTCCCAATCTGAACCTGCTCGGAAGTCGTGAGCCGGACGTCTACGGGGTCGCCACGCTTCCCGGCATCGAGGCCGCGGTGGCCGCACTCGCCGGTGAGCTGGGCGTCGAGGCGGGCTTCGCGCAGTCGAACCACGAGGGCGAGCTCGTCGAGGTGCTCCAGCAAGCGCGGGGCGACTACGACGCCGTGGTGTTCAACCCCGGGGCGTTCACCCACTACAGCTATGCCCTTCGCGACGCGGTCGCCGCCGTCGGCATCCCCGTCGTCGAGGTGCACCTGAGCAACGTCCACGGCCGCGAGGAGTTCCGGCACACGAGCGTGATAGCCGCGGTCTGCGTCGGCCAGATCTGCGGGTTCGGCGCCGAGTCGTACCTGCTCGGCTTCCGCGCAGCCGTGTCGGCAGCGTCAGCAGCCGCCGAGGGGTCGGGCGGGAGGCTGTAGTGCCGAACGGGCGTGCTGTACTGCCGGCGAGGTGTTCTGAAGCGCGCGTTTCTGCGATCCGGGCCTCGATTGCCGAGGCCGGCCTCACCGCCTTTGCGGCGAACGCGCCTGCCAACGTGGCGTACCTCACCGGTTTCGAGGGGGTCTTCGACGAGGAGCCCGCCTCCGTTGCGCTCGTCACCGCCGACTCCCTGGCCCTCTACACCGACGGCCGCTACGTCGAGGTCGTCTCGGCCGCTGCCGAGGGCACGCCGTGGGAGGTGCGGCTCGTCACGGGCGCAGTGTGGTCCGTGGTGAGCGAGCACGTGCGCGAGGCGTCGGGCGAGGGGAACCTCGGGGTGGAGACCAGCCTCTCGGTTGGCACGTACCGCCGCATCGAGAAGGAGCTTCTCGGCCGCGTCGAGGCCGTTGATGAGTGGGTCGAGCAGGCCCGTCGAGTGAAGGACGACTCCGAAATCGAGCGGATCGCCACGGCGCAAGCGCTCACCGACGCAGCGTTCGAGTACATCCTCGGGATCATCGGCTCGGGGGTGAACGAAGTGCAGGTCGCACTGGACCTCGAGGTTTTAATGCGGTCGCAGGGCAGCGATGGCGTCGCGTTCAAGCCGATCGTAGCCGGCG
>CAYHCN010000099.1:0-6269 GCA_964354945.1 uncultured Eubacteriales bacterium | reverse complement strand
CGCCGAGTCGAGCTCCGCCTCAACGGCGCCCGCAGTGAACAGGCGACGCAGCTGGCGGATGCGGGGATCGAAGTCCTCCCTGCCGAGAAGCCCGCTCACGAAGGTCTCGTAGGCGTCGGCGGGATAGACATACAGGCACCTGTCGAAGCCCTTTGCGACGACGAGCTTGCCCGTCATCTGCGCTCGGAACTTAGACGGCAGCGATACGCGTCCCTTGGCATCCAGAGTGTGCTGGTACTCGCCCAGAAACATGCCGCGTGTGCCTTCCGATCCTCCCCGTGCAGAGAAGCCCCGTGCTCCCCTCTCTGCTTCCTGCCGACACTCTATCCCACCCTATCCCACCAAGCAACACTTTTTCCCACTTTCTTCACCCTTCGTCCCCGCCCATCCCACGTCGCGTTGTCGCGGCGCCTGGGGCGAGCTCGGACGGCCCGCCGAAACGGGAACCGATGAGGTGAACCATCGGGCGCTAGAACGCGTCCAAGGGGGTGTGTCGAGCAGATCGGTGGGTCACATTGACAGTCGGATATGGGGGCAGGACGGTTGCCCGGGAACCTGAATGACGCTTAGAATCCAGTGGACAGCTCTACGTGCAACTCGGAGAGGTGAAGACTCCTCATGACCGCGAACGTACCTATCGTGCTCGTTCAGTTCCTCGCGCTCGCCTTCTTCGTCGTGATCGCCATCGGCATCGCTCTTGGCGCATACGCCGCCCGTTCGCTCAAGCGCGCCGAAGCATCGGCGGTTCCCGCCGAGGCGCCGGTCACGGTCACGAGCTACGAGGCACCCGCAGCGACCGAGAGCGCCGTCGAGTCGATCGACTAGCGCTGCGCCTCCGTACCCGACGTCGATTCGGACGCCCACCCGCTCGTAGGGATGGGCGTCCTTTCGTTTTGGGCGCCCGATGAAAGGAGTCGACATGAACAAGCGTCGAGTCGTCGCGATCGTCGCAGCCTGCCTGCTCGGCCTCGTTGTGGTTGGATGGGTCGCAGCGTTCGCGCTCTCGGGCATGTACGGCACGACGGGCGTCTCAACCCAGGCCACCGTCTCCCAACCCGACTCCGGCTCGGCCATCCAGCGAGAGGCGACTACCGGCTACTCGGGAGGCGCGGCGCCTATGGCCCCGCAAGACGCCGCCAAGGGTGCAGCGACCTCGGAGAACCTCGCTCCTACCGTTGACGCGGTCGGCACGGACCGGCAGATTATCAGGACCGCGACGGTCACCATGACCGTCAAGAAGGTTCCCGCCGCCATCGAGAAGCTCCGGGTGCTCGTTGCTGCCTCGGGCGGCGAGATCTCGTCACTCACCTACTCCGCCGGTGTCGAGCAGCCCGTGCCCCTGCCGATGGCGGAGTCGGGATCCTCTGCGCCCACCGGTCCCCAGTCCGCGACGGTCGTCGTGCGAGTGCCCGCATCCAAGCTCTTGCCCCTGACCCGTACGGTGGCAGGCCTTGGCGAAGTGACCGCGCAGACGGCGGGCCAGGAGGACATCACCGCCCAGGTCGTCGACCTTGAGGCCCGGCTCAAGAACCTGCGCGCCGAAGAGGTGCGGCTCCGCTCGTTCCTCGACAAGGCGAACCGCGTCGCGGACATGCTGAGCATCGAGCGGGAGCTGTCCCGCGTGCGTGGGGAGATCGAAGCGATGCAGGCTCAGCAGCGCTACCTCGCCGACCAGGTCGAGATGGCGACTCTGACGGTGAACATGTCGCAGCCGGGGCCGGTCGTGACTCCTGCCGGGACGAACTGGGGCTTCGGCGAAGCGGTCACGAGAGGTATCCAGGCAGCCGCTGCGCTGATAGGCAGCATCATCACCGTTGGTCTCGCGCTGCTGCCGGTGGTTGCGGTTGTCCTGCTCGCATGGTGGCTCGTGGTGCTGTGGCGCCGGAGGCATCCGAAGACCCCGCCCCCACCGCCGCCGGCCATCGAGACCGATACGGAGTAGGCCATACATCCTCGGATCAGAATGCCGTTGTGGGTGGCGGTCGCGATCGTGGCCGCCGCCTTCGCGTTCCGCGCACTACTCAGAGGGCCGTCGTTCGACAGGGGCGACGCCCTGGTCCTCGCGCTGTTCGTGGTCGTGCTGACAGTGACCGCATTCGTGCGGAGTTGGGTCGCCGCGGCAGACCAGCGGGAGCGCGCCGAATCGGGCATCGAGAGCATCGACGCCTCACATGAGGCCTCCGACTGCGACCGCGAACCCGATGACCGCGGGAGCGGCTAGTTCCTCTCCTTGTACGGCTTGCCGATCGCCGCGGGTGCGATCGCCCGTCCCATGAACCCTGCCAGCACGATCACCGTCAGGATGTAGGGCACCATGTAGAAGAACTGCGGGGGTATCGCGATGATATCCCGGAAGGGTTGCAGCCTTACCTGCAGCGCGTCCGCGGATCCGAATAGGAGGCTCGCGAGGTAGCTGCCGCCCGGGGTCCAGCGTCCGAAGATGTTCGCTGCGAGAGCGATGAAGCCTCGGCCGTTCGTCATGTTCTCCGTGAACGCGCCGACACTCCCCAGAGTCAGGTTCGCGCCTGCCAGACCAGCGAGCGCGCCGCTGGCCAAGACAGCCATGTAGCGCCCCCGTACCACATTGATGCCGACCGTATCGGCGGCCCTGGGATGCTCGCCTAGGGCGCGGAGTCGAAGACCCCATCGGGTCTTGTACATCGCCCACTGGAGCACGATCGCCAGAATGATCGCGATGTACACGATGGCCGTGTAGCTCAAGAGGACTCCGTCGATCCAGTCAAAGAGCCGGGCCGCTATGCCGCTGCTCGGCCCCTGAAAGTCAAAGACGGGGGCCAGCGTGGGAGCCGCGTCCGTCGTCCCGGGGTGGCCGTACAGGACCTGCATCAGGTACCCGGTCAGCCCGACAGCGAGGATGTTGAGAGCCGTGGCCGAGACGATCTGGTCGGTGCCGAGGGTGATTGCGGCGAACGCGTGCGGCGCTGTGAACAGGATTCCCGCGAGTACCGCAGCGGCTATGCCGACCCATACGCTCCCCGTAGCGAGCGCCACCGCCGTGCCGGTGAATGCCCCCACCAGCATGATGCCTTCCAGCGCGATGTTGGTCACACCGCTCCGCTCGCAGATGGTGCCGCCGATCGCGGCGAGGGCGATCGGCGTCGCTATCCGCACCGCAGACGCGAAAAGATCGGGCGCCAGCACATCGCTAAGCATGCGCTACCGCCCTCTTCTGCGCCGCTTGGATCAGCGAGTCGATCACCGTCTCTGAAGCCACGAAGAAGATGATCAACCCCTGGATGATGTAGATGACGTTCTTCGAGACCCCGGCTTCGAGTTGCATCATCGGAGCGCCAGCATAGAGAGCGCCGAACAGGATGGCCGAGGGAATGACCGCGATAGGGTTGTTCCTCGCGAGGAGTGCCACTGCGATGCCGGTGAAGCCGAGTCCCGAGGAGAACGTTTCGAAGATGCGATGGTAGACGCCGAGCACCTCCGCAGCGCCTGCGACTCCAGCGAACGCCCCGGAGATGCACAAGGACTTCACCGTGGTCGCGGCGATGGAGATGCCTCCGTTCTCGGCTGCGGTGGGGCTGAAGCCGACGGCGCGGGCCTCGAACCCCAAGCCGGTGTACCTGAGCACAGCCCACACGGCGACCGCCAGCGCCACCGCTAGGAGAAAGCCAGCGTGCGCCCGACCGAACGCTACGCCTCCGGACAGGGAGCTCAGCATGGGCAGCCTCATGCTCTGGGGTAGCATGTCCGTCTGCGGAACCTGTCCCTGTGCCTTGAGCGGCCCATTGACCAACCAGCCAACGAGGTACCTGGCGATGTAGGTGAACATCATGGTCGTAATGACCTCGTGGGCTCCAACCCTGGCCTTCAAGATAGCGGGAATGAACGCCCACGCGGCCCCGGCTGCTGCCGCCAGCACGAGCACCAAGGGGATGCCCACCCATCCCGACCAGGCTCCGAAAACCAGGCCGAAGTAGGCGCCTGCCATACCTCCGATGAACAGCTGGCCCTCGGCCCCGATGTTGAACAGACCGGCTCGGAACCCGTATGCCAGTCCCACTCCCACGATGATGAGCGGCGTGGAACGCATCAGGGTCTCGCCTATCTGGGCCGATCCCCCGAATGCGCCCTGAAGAAGTGCACTGAAGGCGGCGACCGGGTCATCTCCCGCGAGCCATATGATCAACGATCCGACCAGCACGGCCAGGATCACTGCTGCCACCGGAGCGAACACCTTGCGCGCGATCGGTGCCCACGCCAACTGCGGACTCACGGCATGCTCCTCAGCTGGTGTCATTGCAGCTCGCGAACTGTAGTCACTGGATGACCCCTTCCCGCTGTTCCCCCTCGGGCATCGGCTGCTCGGGCACACCGCCGCCGGTCATGTAGAGGCCCACAAGCTCGGCGGTTGCGTCGCTCGGCGCGAACTCCCTGACGATTCGCCCCTCGTACATGACGAGGATCCGGTCCGCAAGCGACAGCACCTCTTCGAGCTCCAGGCTCACCAGCAGCACCGCCTTGCCCGCGTCGCGGGCGGCGAGGATCTGGCGGTGCACGAACTCTATCGCGCCCACGTCCAGCCCACGGGTCGGTTGGGCCGCGATGAGCAGGTCGGGATCCCGGCCGAGTTCCCGTGCAAGGACGAGCTTCTGCTGGTTGCCGCCCGACAGGTTCCCGGCAAGCGCCCTCTCCGACGGAGCCCGGACGTCGAATTCGGCGATCCGATCGCGCGCCATCGACGTGATAGCCGCCGGATGCAGAATGCCCCAGGTGGAGTAGGGCGCGCTCCGGTGATCGCCCAGGACCAGGTTCTCCGCCAGATCCATCTCGAGAACCAGGCCACGCTTGTGCCGATCCTCGGGAACGTGCGAGACCCCCGCTTCGATCGTTTGCCGAACGGGTTCGGCAGTGATGTCGCGGCCCCTGAGGGATATCTGACCGCTCGCGGACGGCCTCAGACCCACGATCGCCTCCACGAGCTCGCGTTGCCCGTTGCCGTCGACACCCGCAATGCCGAGGATCTCGCCGGCACGGACCGTGCACGAAACGCCCTTGACCGCCTCTAGCTTCCGGTCGTCGAGAACACGCAGTTCCTGTATAGACAGTACGGGCTCGGCTGGGTTGGCTGCGGTCTTCTCGACGCGCAGAACCACCTCGCGGCCGACCATCATGCGCGCCAGGCCCGTTTCATCCGTCTCCGACGGCCGGGTCTCGCCGACGACCACGCCCGCGCGCATCACCATGATGCGGTCGGCGACCCGCATCACCTCGTTCAACTTGTGGGTGATGAACACGACCGAGAGCCCGCCCTTGGTCAGCGAGCGAAGCACCGAGAAGAGCTCCCCCACTTCCTGCGGCGTCAGTACTGCAGTGGGCTCGTCGAGGATGAGGATTCGCGCGCCTTGGTACAGGGCCTTGAGGATCTCCACGCGCTGCTGCGAACCCACCGACAGGTCCTCGATGCGTGCATCGGGGTCGACTTCCAGCCCATAGCGTTCGGACAGCTCAACCACGTCTTTGCGCGCAGTCGCGAAGTCGATCACGCCGCCGTGCGCGGGCTCCCTGCCGAGGACGATGTTCTCCGTCACGGTGAGCGGCTGGACCAGCATGAAGTGCTGGTGCACCATACCGATCCCCAGATCGATCGCGTCACGCGGCTTTCTGATCCGGACGGGGCGATCATCCACGAGGATCTCGCCGGCGTCAGGAGCGAAGAGACCGTAGACCACGTTCATGAGCGTGGTCTTGCCCGCTCCATTCTCGCCGAGCAACGCCAGAATCTCGCCCCACTCGAGGGTGAGACTCACCTTGTCGTTGGCCACGACGCCCGGAAAGACCTTCTCTATGCCTCGGAGCTCGAGAGCGGGCACCTCACGCCTTCCCCATCAGCGAGTCGAGAACCGTCGAACTGGGCGGCCGGCCCTTGTTCTGCCAACCGCCCAGCGAGTTCGACAGTGGAGCACCGCTGCCGGTGCAGCGGGGTCTACAACTCCGTTGGGACGGTGATCGTGCCGTCTATGATGCCCTGCTCGGCCTTGTCGACGGCGTCCTTCATCGCCTGAGGTATCTTCGACTCGAAGTCGTGGAAGGGGGCTAGCTTCATGCCGCCTTCCTTGAGGCCGAACGACTTGTTCGTGCCGCCGGGAAACTCCCCGTCGATGGCGTTCTTGACGGTCTCGTACGCGACAACATCGAGGGCCTTCATGGTCGAAGTAAGGATCGTGTCGCCGGAGTCCTTGATAGTGTAGAACTGGTCCGCGTCGACACCGATGAAGAGAGCCTTCTTGTTCTCCTGG
>CAYHCN010000098.1:0-6372 GCA_964354945.1 uncultured Eubacteriales bacterium | reverse complement strand
TGCTGACCCGCATACGCTCCGGGTCCGGGAGGCGGTGGTGGCGGAGGCGCCGGCGCATACGGCGGTGCCGGTGCCGCAGGCGGTGCCTCGGGGACAGGTGCAGCTGCAGGCGGTGCGGGTTCCGGCGCCACCGCGGGTACAGCAGCGGGAGGCGCAGGAGGCGCAGGCGCGGGTATCTCCGTCTCGGCGGGCTGCTCGGTCGGAGGCGCCGCAGGCACGGGCGCCTCGGGGGCCACCTCGGGTTCGGGAGCCATGTCAGGCCCGGGAGTCACCGGCGCCTCGGGTGCGACCGGAGGCTCGGCAGCTACCTCGGGCTCGGGAACGCCCGGCGTCGGCTCCTCGGGTGTAGGTTCCTCGGGAATCCCCTTCAGGGTGTCATCAGTCATGCTGTGCCTCCCCTTCCTTCGGCGACGGCCTTCTGTGCCTGTCTACCCGTTCGTTCGGGCTTCCGTCGTGCGGTTCACTCGCCCCAGCGGCGAAACAGCTCGTGCTGCACGCCGAGCTGGTCGAGCACTTTGCCCACGACGAAGTTGACGAGATCATCGATGGTCTCCGGCTGCTGGTAGAACGCGGGCATGGCCGGTACGACGATGGCGCCCGCCTCGGTCAGCGCGGTGAGGTTCCGCAGGTGGATGAGCGACAGCGGCGTCTCGCGAGGCACCACCACGAGCGGTCGGCGCTCCTTCAGGGCGACGTCGCACGCGCGCTCGGGGAGGTCGGACGCCCTGCCCGAGGCGATGCCCGCGCAGAAGCCCATCGACGCGGGGATGACGATGGTCCCGTCGACGCGGTGGGATCCGCTGGCGACCGCGTCGAACAGGTCGTCGGGCCACGCGACGCGCAGATGCTCCGCCGGCAACTCGAGGAACTCCGCTAGCGCGGCTTCGGCATCTTCGGGCGGAAGCTCAAACCCGAGCTCGTACGCGGCGACCTGTCGACCCGCCTCGGTGGCGACGAAAGTGACGTCGTGCCCCGAGGCCACGAGCTGCTCGACGAGCCGGAAGCCGTATGCGCTCCCGGACGCGCCCGTGAGGATGACGGTGTAGCGTCCCATGTCTGCTCTCCCCTGCCCGCTCCTGAGTGCGGACTACGAAACCAGCGTGTCGACGACAGCGCCTGCGAGCAGGATCACCGCAATGACGCCGTTCGTCGTGAAGAACGCGGCGTTGAGCCGCGACAGGTCGTCCGGATGCACGATGCTGTTCTCGTACCACAGCAGTGCAGCTGCAATCGCGACTCCTACGTACCATGCCCAGCCAGCGCCGACGAACCACCCGCCGAGCACGAACAACGCGATCGTGATCGCATGAAGGATCCGAGTCTGCGTCAGTGCCGCGGCGACACCGAAGTCCGCGGGCATCGAGTGGACACCGTCCCGAATGTCGCAGTCGATGTCCTGTGTCGCGTAGATCATGTCGAAACCGGCGGTCCACAGCATGACCGCGAGTCCGAACACCCACGGTGCCGGGTCGCTGAGGGGCGCGCCAACCGCAGCCCATCCCCCTGGCGCCGCCAAGCCGAGGCACAGGCCCAGCCAGTAGTGGCACAGCGGTGTGAACCGCTTCGTGTACGGATACACGAGGAACGCGATCAGCGGGATCGGCGAAAGTGGCAGACAGATCGGCGCGAGCTGAGAGGCGGCGAACAGGTAGGCTGCCAGCACCACGACCGCAAAAAGCCAGAGCTCCCACGCCTTCACAAGACCGGCGGGAATGGCACGGCCGGCGGTACGCGGGTTCCGGGCGTCGATCTCCTTGTCCACCGCCCGGTTCACCACGAACGCGAACGAACGCGCGCCGACCATGGCGACGGTCACCCAGAAGAGCGCTCCGAGCGTGGGCCAGCCGCCCTCGCTCGTCCAAGCCGAGGCGACCAAAGCCGCCCCGTAGATCGCCCCGATGTACGCGTAGGGCAACGCGAAGACGGAGTGCTCGAACTTCACCAGCTCGAGGAACGTCTTGAGCGTGCCTCTAAGCCCGGGCTCGCGGACCGCGGGAGGCGGCACTCGGCGCGCTGCTGCCTCGTCGACCTCCGAACGCGCGCGGCCCGCGTCGCTCACAGGCCGAGCTCGCCCCACATCTCGTCGACGCGCTCCAGAACCTCAGCTGGCATCGCAAGCGAGTCAGGCCATTCGCGCTCGTGACCCTCGCCCGGAAGCGGCTTGGTGGCGTCGATGCCCATCTTGTAGCCGAAGCTGTCGAAGTTGCTGGAGTGGTCGAGACGGTCCAGCGGGCCCTTGGTGACGAGGATGTCTCGGCTCGGATCGACGTTGTTGAAGCACCGCCACGCGACCTGTGAGTAGTCGTGGCAATCCACGTCCTCGTCCACGACGATCACGAACTTGGTGAACATCATCTGGCCCATCGACCACGCGAAGTTCATCACTCGGAACGCCTGACCGGCGAACTCCTTCTTGATCTGGAAGATCGCGCAGTTGTGGAACACGCCCTCGAGCGGGAGGTCGTAGTCGACGACCTCGGGAAGCATCGCCTTGATGACCGGCAGGAACAGCCGCTCGGTCGCCTTGCCGAGGTAGTCGTCCTCCATCGGCGGCGGGCCCACGATCGTAGTCGGGTAGATGGGGTCTCGGCGCATCGTGATGGCTTCGACGTGGAAGACCGGGAAGTAGTCGGCGAGCGAGTAGTAGCCGGTGTGGTCGCCGAACGGCCCCTCCCACCGAGTCTCCTCGAGGTGGCACCACCCCTCGAGGACGATCTCGGCGTGCGCGGGTACGAGCAGGTCGTTGGTCAGGCACTTCACGACTTCGACGGGTTCGCCGCGCAGAATCCCGGCGAAGAGATACTCGTCGATCATCGGCGGCACCGGCGCGGTCGCCGAGAAGATGGTGACGGGATCACCGCCGAGGGCCACCGAGACCGGCACGCGGTCCACGCCGGCCTCCTCCCACTGGCGCAGGTTCTTCGCGCCGTCGTGGTGCTGATGGATGTGCAGACCGGTGGTGTTCTTGTCGAAGACCTGGAGCCGGTACATCCCGACGTTCAGGCGGCCCTTGGGGTTGTTGGTGACCACGAGTGGCAAGGTGATGAACGGCCCACCGTCCTCGGGCCACGTCTTGAGGACCGGCAGCTTGGTCAGGTCGACCTCGTCGCCCCGCAGGACGACCTGCTGCACCGGCGCCTTGCTCTGTTTGATCTCCTTGGCGCTGGCGCCTGCGAGGTCCTTGAGCCCCATGAGCGCGTCGAACTTGCCCCGCATCGACGCTGGGAGGTCGAGCGGGATGAGGTCCATCAGCATGCGGGCCTTGGCATCCAGGTCGCGCCACGTCCCCGTCTCGGCGTCGACCTCAAGCGCCCACGCCATTCGGTCGTAGGACCCCATGAGGTTGATGGCGACCGGGATGTCGTAGGCCTGTCCGGTCTCTCGGCTCACCGGATTCTCGAACAGCAGCGCGGGTCCGACATCCTTGCTGACCCGATCGGTGATCGCCCCGATCTCGAGATCGGGGTCAACGGGAGCTTGGATCCGGGCGAGCTGGCCCTTCTTCTCGAGCAGGGCCATGAACTCGCGGAGGTCCTTGATCGCCATGCGGCCTCCTCACGACAACGGCCGCGACAGCGGCCGAGAGCACTCACGAAGCGGGCGATGTCCTCTCGCGCCGCACCTTCGGATGATACCGCCCGACCAGGTACGTCACCAGCGGCGCGAGTATGGCCGCAGCGCCAAGGCCGACGATCTGGAGGAGGTCGAAGTCGTACTTCACAGCCCACATGAGGTCGGGAAGCCGCCACGTGGGCACGATGCCCCACTGCCACACGAAGATCGCCGCCTGTACCGCCAGCGTGGCCATCGCCACGAGCAGAGTCGCAGGACCCAGTGTGAGCCAGCCCGCGAGGTACGACCCCTTCGGCGGCTTGGGCCGGGCACGAAGCAGCGGGTAGACTGCAGCGGCTATGGCGACTCCCACGATGCCGGCCATAGCTGCCTCGACGACGCGCATGTTGATGAACGCGTCGACCTGCTCGGATCGGTTGAACACCGAGAGCGACCACTGGTAGCCGTGAACGACGAAGAACAGCAGGTTGTAGACGGCGTAGAACCCGATGGTGCCCGCCAGGGCCGCGACGAACGCGCGCCACGACGCGATGGCCATCACCCCGAACAGCAGCACGGCGACGACTGCCACGGCGAGCACGTAGTTCAACCGTGTCGCGCGATCCGCAGCGAGTTTGTCTGCTTGCACCTTGGCGTACTGCGCTTCCGCCTGCCGGACGTTGTTCGGCGGACGCGATTCAGGAAGCGGGGCCGACGGGGGCGAACCAGCGACGGTGCGGGCGTACGCACCGAGGGCGGCCGTGCGCTGTTGGCCCGCCACCGCAAGGCCGCGGGGCGTGCGACCGCCGAGGACTTGGGCGAGCGGCCCGCCCACCGCGAAACGCGGCACCGGAATGCCCGCGAGAAGCGCGACGGTGGGCGCAACATCCGACTGCGACGCAGCGCCCGCCACGATCGGGATCCCCGGACCCGAGAAGATCGCGGGGACGCTCGTGGCAACGGACTCCCAGCCGCCGTGACCCCCGGTCGCGATATGGCCGTGATCGGCCGCGACGACGAACACAGTCGAGCCGTCCTGAAGTGCAGTGACGAGCCGACCCAGGTCGGCGTCGACCTGTCTCGCCGTGCGATCGTAGTCATCGGATGCGGAGCCCCCGCGGTGACCGGCTTCGTCAACGTCAGGCAGGTGCACGACGAGCAAGCGAGGCCGGGACTTCTCGGCGACCTTGATGGCGTTGTCGACGTAGAGCTTGCTCATGTACTCGGTCTCGGACCATGGGCGCATGAACGAGGCATCGGTGGTCTTCGTGATGTCGTAGAGCTTCTCGAAGTCATCCGGTCCGACGAACGCCACTGTGGCACCGGTGCGCTGGGCGGTCTGGAACAGCGTTTCGACCTTGACCGGACCGACGTAGTCGTTGGTGGTCACCCCGCTGATCGCAGCCGGCGCGCCCGAGAACAGGTTCGTCCAGTTCGGATAGCTGAGCGAGGGCTGACCTGCGGTCACGACGAAGTCGCTGCCGTACGACCTGAGTCGCTCCATCGTGTCGAGGTCGCGAGACTTCTCCTCCGTGAGCCCGTCGACGACCACGTAGACGGTCCTTGGCGTCAGCGGGTCTGCGTTGCCCGCGCCCGGAAGCTCGAGCTCGACGTAGGGCGAGCGGTACTCGGCGACTTGGCTCCAAGAGTAGTTGGCGAGGGCATAGGCCGCGTACGCCGCGGCGAGGCACGCCGCGAGGGTGAGAGCGAACAACAGCCAGCGGCCGAACGCCCTCATGCCTCTCCCGCTCCCTCGAACAGAACCGCCTCGAGATCGTCGAGCGATCGGATGAACCGGTGCGCGTCCTCGGGTGGGACGGGCCCCTCGAAACGATCGATGAGTACCGGGTGCATCCCCACAGCCTGGGCTCCGATAACGTCCGCATAGTGGTGGTCGCCGACATGCGCACATTCGGACGGATCGAGTCCCAGCCGCGCGCACGCCAATTCGAAGATCCGGGGATCGGGCTTGTGGAGGCCGACCTCGGCGGACGAGACGACCGTCTCGAGCTTCTCGGCGATCCCGAGGCCCCGGATAAGGCCCGACAGGCGGCTATCCCAGTTCGAAATGATGCCGAGGCAGATGCCCCGCTCCTCGAGGCGCTCGAGGGCCGGAAACACGTCGTCGTAGGGCTTCCACCGCTGGGGATCCCCGAACTCCTCGTAGACGCGGCGGGCGATCGCCTCAGCGTCCTCGTCGATGCCGAGCTTGCGGCACAGCAGCGAGTACATCCCCACCCACACCTGCGAGGCCTCGTCCTCGTCGGTCCAGAACGTGTCGTCCTCGCGATAGCGGTCCTCGTAGTACTCATCGACCAGCGGCAGGTACGCGTCAATCGCCTCGAGCTCGTGCTCGTGGCCCCATTCCCCGAGGATCTCCTTCACCACCGCCGAGACACTGGGATAGGGATACAGCAGCGTGTTGCCGACGTCGAAGAAGACCGCGCGAAGCATGTCCGAGGATCGATCGGCGCTAGTCGAGGTACTCGACGACGTCCATGTCGCGGGGCGGCGCGACCGGCGGGACGTCACTCGGGTAGCCCACCGCGATGCACGCGGCGACTGCGGTCCCGTGAGGGATGCCGAACACGGAACCGAGCTCGTCGCGCACCCAGTAGGAGAAGGTGATGTTACACGCGCCCAGGCCGACATCGGCGAGGGCCAGCAGAAGGTTCTCGATGGCGCATCCGACTGAGATGTACTTGTTCAGGAGGTTGAAGTCACCCTCGATCTCCGGGGTCGTCACGGCAATGACCACCGGTGCCTCGCCGAGGAACGAGTACCACTTCACTGCGTCCTCGTAGCGCCGAGGACCGAGGG
>CAYHCN010000097.1:0-6432 GCA_964354945.1 uncultured Eubacteriales bacterium | reverse complement strand
CGCTCGTGGATCCGCTGACCGGGCTTCACAACCACCGGTTCTTCCAGGAACGCCTCGGCTCGGAACTCATGCGCGCTGAGCGTGAAGAAGGCCTCCTGAGCATCGTCACCATCGACGTGGACGACTTCGATCAAGTCAACCACATCTACGGGCACGCGGCCGGCGACAGAAGGCTCGCCGCCATCGCCAAGCGGCTCGCCGTGTCGGCGCGCGAGTGTGACGTGGTGTGCCGCATCGGGGGCGACGAATTCGCCTACATCATGCCGAACACCGCGGCGGTCGACGCGTACAAGGTCTGCCTGCGGATCCAAGACAACGCACGCGAAGTCGAAGACGAGTGCCCTCTTCCCGTCGGGCTGTCGATCGGGATCGCATGCGCGCCCGATCACGGACGCACGCGCGAGGAGCTCGCCGAGAAGGCCGCCGGTTCGTTGTACTGGGCGAAGCTGCACGGTCGCGAACAGGTGATCGTCTACGATCCCGAGCTCGTGGTGACGCTCAGCCCCGAAGAGCGCATCCAGATGCTCGAAGAGGAGTCGTACGTGCGCATGGTGCAGCTGCTCGCCTCTGCTGTCGACGCACGTGACCCGTACACGCAGCAGCACTCCCGTCGGGTGTCCGTACTGGCCGTGGGGTTCGCCGAGTCACTAGGGCTCGACACCGAGCGCGTCAGCGACCTGCAGACCGCGGCACTGCTGCATGACATCGGGAAGATCGGGGTGTCCGACGCGGTGCTTCGCAAGAACGGCCTCCTGGACGAGGATGAGTACGCTCAGGTCAAGGAGCATCCCGCGCTTGCCGTGCGCATTCTGAATGCAATCCCGAAGCGCGACACCCTGCTGCCGTGGATCTCGTCTCACCACGAACGATGGGATGGCGCGGGCTATCCCGCGGGGCTAAGTGGTGAGGACGTTCCTTTCGAGGCGCGCATCCTCGCGCTCTGCGACACGTACGACGCCATGACCTCGGCACGTCCATATCGTCCCGCGATGCCTCCCGAGACGGCGCTCGCCGAGATCCTCGCCTGTGCGGGCACGCAGTTCGACGCGGAGCTCGCCAATGCGTTCGTCCGCCACATGCGCGCGACGCTCACGCCGGAGCGGCCGGACACAGCCGCGCCGGACACCGACGAGGTCGTGCAGGGCACCCTCGCGTAGGGGTGCGCCGCAAGGATCGTCGGCGTCCGTCTGACGCCGGGGACTCCCCCCTACTTGGCAGAAGTGAACTCGGACTGATCGGGTTTCGCGGCCGCCGCTTCCTTGAACAGGTTCAGCGGGATGTGGCAGTACCCTCCTGGATTCTTCTGTAGATAGCTCTGGTGGTAGTCCTCCGCCCGCGTGTAGGTCTTGAGGGTGCCTGACTCTATGGCGATCGGCTTGTCGTAGCGTGTCTGAAGCTTCGCGAGCGAAGCCTCGATGATGGAGCGGTCGACGGGGTCGGTGTAGTAGATGCCACTGCGATACTCCGTGCCGAGATCGTTGCCCTGCCGGTTGATCGAGGTCGGATCGATCGCCTTGTAGAACAGCCTGAGCAGGAAAGGCAATGGCGCGACCGAGGGGTCGTAGTCCACCCGTACCGCCTCGGCGTAGCCGCTCCCGTCGCCGTAGGTGGCCGAGTTGGAGGCGCCGTTCGCGTAGCCCACCTCCGTGGCGGTCACGCCGTGTATGGCGTCGAAGTACTTCTGAATGCCCCAGAAGCAGCCACCCGCAAAGTAGACGGTCTTCACGCCTTCGCCTCCCAAGGGCCTCGGTGACACGGTCGAGTCCACACTGCTACCTCCTGCGCCTGTCGATCCCTTCGAAGCGCAGCCCGAGAGGGACAGAGAGAACAGCGAAAGAAGGACGGTCAAGCCGAGCACGTATGCGGCTGAGCTACGCAGGTGGGGCACCCCACCACTCCTTTGCGACGGACTCCTCGATGATGAGAGCAAACCTCGTGCGACTGTTCTCGCCCACAAGGCACGGGAATGGCACGACCTCGCCCGTGGCACCACCCGCCGGGGTAGCACGGCAGGTATCCTCCGTTGGAGCTGTCCGAGACGCTCTCCTGATGCCGACGAGCCGGGGACCGAACGGTGCCGCTGCGACTCAGCACGTGTACAGGCGGTGCGGGATGCCGTTCAGCCGACTCTGCATCTGGTGAGAACGATCCCCTGACCACCGGCGGAGAACGTCGAGCACGTGCTCACCGGGCTCGCCATCGAGCACCTCCACGATGCGAGGGATCACCTCGGCCGCGTAGGTCTCGAAGTACTCGTACTCCCCATCGGGACTGACCATAGAAGTACCCGGGCCGAGGTCTTGGCCGTTGATGTGCAGGTTCCCGCCCTCATCGAGGTAGGCCCAGAGGCGGTACCAGGTCGGCCCCGTCCGATCGTCACGCAGCATCACGGTACCCCCGGCTCCGCTGTCGGACGGGCGTGGGGTGCTCTTCTCCTTCATCGTCCGCTCCCTTCTGGGTGCACCAGCTGGCGGCGTGTGAGTGCCGGCCGAGATCGCTACCGCAGACCCTGCGCGGCCCGGAGCTTCCTCCACGCCCGCAGGTACTGGTCCAGGCGGTCTTGGTCGGGGTCCTCCACACGCTTGAGCCGTCGCACGTCCAGGTTGTCGGCGAGATCGGCCAGCTTGACCTTCCGAGCGAGAGGATCGGGCAGAAGGCGGTCGATGAAGGCCTCGTAGCTCTCGTCTCGCGCCTTGCGCCGGGTGAGGGCATCCAGCGCCTGAGCCTCGACCTCCGGATAGCCCTTGGCGCGCAGGTCGTCCAAGGACACACCACAGTCCTCCACCACATCGTGCAGCACCGCCACCCTGCGCTCCTCGTCGGTGTCCATTGCCAGCATCACCCGCAGCGGGTGGAGCAGGTAGAGCCCGCCTCCCTTGTCGGGCGCGTGCCCGCGGTACTTCTCGACGGCAAAAGCAATTGCTTCCTCTAGCGACGGCATCTCCACTGCTCCCCCCTGCATCCGCGACCGGCGGCAGCCAACGCCCGGGTCCTTGGCCTCCTGCAATTACGATGATAGGCCCGCGCACTGACAGCGACTGTTCGGCCCTACCGCAGCCGAGGACCGAAGGGGCACGGGTGCCCGCGCAGCTAGTCCGATCTCGACGCGTCGAGCATCCGCTCGAGTGCGTCGATGTCAGCCGGCCGTGCGACGATGGCGAGTGTCGTAGTCGGGCAGAGAGGCGGCGACCGATGGGATTCGTCGGACCGGGGCATGACGCGGTCCTGCGAGAGGCTCAGGACCTGTGGGACCAGGACGATCAGGAAGAGGCAGTCGCCCTTCTGGAGGGCGTGCTGCCCTCGCTTCGCCCGAAGACGAACGCGACCGATGCGGTAATCATCGCGAGCCTCCCTGTGTACACGTCCGATCTCGGCGACCCGCAGCGCGTACTCGTTCTCCTATCGCAGGTCCCGGTCGATGGTGTGCGGCTGACCGATGCGCACCTGATTTGTCTCGCCGCTCGATGCTCGTGCCGTGTGGCGGCCGGCGACCTTGAGGGGGCGCGGTGCGACAGGGACACGATCCACGCGAAGGACCCTCGCAATCTCTCGCTGTTGCTGGCCGACTCAGCGCTGCGACAGGCGGACGAGACAAGGGGTGGCAATCTCGGCCGTGATGCCTGAGCTGCATGGTTTGACCATGCGCGGTGCACGGACCCTCGAGTCGGTGGGCTCACGCCACGGCGAATCTCGACCGATGACACTCGTTGGGTGGCCCTCTTGCACCGTTGACGGGAGCGTGCGCCCCTAGGATCAGCTACGTGACGTCCAGTGGTCTGGGCGTCTCGGGGGGAGTCGAATTGAGCTACAAGCTCCTGCTTGTCGACTGGGAGAACGTGCAGCTTGTCGACTTTGGTCTTGTTGAAGACGGGTTTCGCGTCATTGTCTTCGTCGGGGCCAGCCAGAAGAGCGTCCCGATCGACGTCGTGGCGAATGCGCAGCCTCTCGGCAGCCGAATCGACTGGCGGCGAGTCGACGGAAATGGCAACAACGCCCTCGACTTCTACATCGCATGCGAACTGGGACGAGTGATCGAGCGGACGCCCACGGTCCAGTGCCTCGTGCTGTCCAAAGACAAAGGATTCGATCCGCTGTTGCGGCACCTGAAGAAGAACGGCCTGAAGTGCCGGCGCATCAACAGTCTTCTCGAGCTTCAAGCAACGACGGCAACTTCCAAGGAGCCGAACTACAAGCGAGTTGTCGAGCTCCTCGGCAAGACGCAGAAGAACTCGCGTCCTCGCAAACGGTCGACTCTGTCGCAGCACATCTCGGCGATGTTCCAGAAGAGCCTCTCGCAGAAGGACGTCGACCGGATCATCGATCTGCTCTTTGCGAACAAGATGATCTCGGAAACGAACAACCGGATCACCTACGAGTTCTGAGCTCATTGTTCTGGGACCGAATGTCGCGGTGGACACGCGCCCCCCAAAGCAAACAGGCCAGACACCTCTACCGTGTCTGGCCTGCGTATTCTCTGGTCGCGGGGACAGGATTTGAACCTGTGACCTTCGGGTTATGAGCCCGACGAGCTACCAGACTGCTCCACCCCGCACTGTTTCATTCCCGCAAACGCGGACACTCTGTATAGCACAAGCGTTTTCTCGAGTGCAACGAGAATCCGCGCGAATCGCGCGCCGACTCCGGATCGCGTCGGCGGGAGCCGGGCGAGGGGGCTCCGGATGTGTTGATTCTGTGATGCCGGCTCGTGCTGGAAGGTAGCCTCTCTAGCAGCGGGAATAGAAACCGAAAGAAGAAGGTAGGACCGGGGTGGAAGGGTTTGCTCATGTTTCCGCCCCGAAACCGCATAGTCGGCACGAGGGTTGCGTTCAATGTGCGCGGCAGGCCACCGAAGGCTGCATATACGTAAACGCCTCGCACACGGAAGGCCTTCGGTGGCCGCAGCCCCAGCTCAGGGGCATCGGAAGACGGCAAACTGTGATAAAGTTCACAGTTGGACCTGATTGTCCGATGTATGGGGTGAGGGATGGGACAGACCGGGTCCGCCGGCACTGGGAAGGCGCACAGTACATGCGAATGGTTCGACCCACGATAGCGCTGCGACGCATAGCCATGATCGGTGTCGCATCGGCACTTCTGCTGTCGACCATCCCGGCTTACGCAGAGACCGCTCCTCCACCTGCGCCCGCTCCCCCGCCCGCTCCGGCACCCAAGCCTGCGCCAACACCCAAGCCGACCAAGCCGTCGACTTCGGGCACGACCACGCGCAAGCCTGCCACCGGTGGCTCCGCGGTCACGACGCCGGTCGACCCCAAGACCGAGGCCTTCCGCAAGCGCCTCGCGGCGCAGCAGGCTCGACTCGACGCCTTCCTCGCCCAGCTCGATAAGCTGGACGAAGAACTAGCTATCGCCACCGACGAGTACGACCGCGCGTCCGAGCAGCTCGACCTCATGAAGAATCGGGTGAAGGTCGCACAGTCGGACCTCGATAAGGCCCAGGGCGCGTACCAGAAGCAGGCAGACCTGCTGAGCGAGCAGGCGAAGTCGATGTACCGCAACGGCTCGTTCGCAACCGTCGACGTGATTCTGGGCTCGAAGAACTTCTCCGACTTCGTGACCCGGGTGAAGTTCCTGAACGCGATCGGCCTGCATCAGGCCGACGTTCTCGCCTCGCTTCGCGGCCAGCGCGACCTCATCGAGCGCCAGCTCAATGACCTCGCAGCCGCGCAGAAGGAAGCCCAGCAGCTTGAGTTCGAGATGCGCTCGCGCCGCATCGAGATCATGTTCCGCATCCAGGACCGCCAGCAGATGATGGCGAGCGCTCAGTCCGACCTCCAAGTGCTGCTACAGCAGGAGGCGGCCCGCCGCCAGGTCGAGCAGCAGGAACTGCTGTACGGCATCGTCTCGGGCACCAACAACCTCGGCATCACCGTGGTCGCCGGTTCGCCGGTCGAGACCGCGCTCGCCTACCATGGCGTCCCGTACGTTTGGGGCGGCGAGACCCCAGCAGGCTTCGACTGCTCGGGCCTCCTGAAGTACGTGTTCGCCCAGCACGGCGTGAAGCTCCCGCACTACGCTCTCAGCCAGTTCATGATGGGCGACAAGGTCGCGGTTGCTGACCTCCAGCCCGGCGACGCGGTGTTCTTTGGATCGCCTGTCCACCACGTAGGCATCTACGTCGGCGGCGGCTACTTCATCCACGCGCCGCGCACCGGTGACTACGTGAAGATCTCCCGGCTGTCCGACCGCTACGACTTCGCCGGCGCCCGCCGCTACGCGTGGACCACTCGCGTGGGCGAGCCGCTGAGTCCCGCCAAGAGCACTGACGAGGCACTGTCGGCCGGCTGGCGCTAGACACCTCCACACGTGGAATCCCCAGACCCCGTCGAAGACCCGGCGGGGTTTCTCTTTGACCCCGCAGAGCACGAGCAGTCATCACGGGCATCACGACTATAGTGGGCTGAGTGCCGGGAA
>CAYHCN010000096.1:0-6439 GCA_964354945.1 uncultured Eubacteriales bacterium | reverse complement strand
TGGTGACAGCCGTTTGACCCCCTCCCTGGAGACGTCCTCCGACATGCGGATCCTGTACATCCACCAGTTCTTCGCGATGCGCGATTCGTCCCACCCCACCAGGTCGTACGAGTTCGCGCGCAGGATGGTCGCCGAGGGGCACGAGGTCGACATGGTCACCGGCTCCTCGCGCCTGCCACAGGCCTATCGAGACGCTCGCACCGCGCGCTTCGACGCCGATGGTATCCACGTCCGCTCGGCGAGAAACACCTACTCGAACTACATGAGCCACCCCTCGCGCATCCTGTCCTTCGCCCGATTCATGATCGTGGCGACGTGGCTGTCTATGACCGCGCCGAAGCCCGATGTCGTCTTCGCGACCTCGACTCCGCTCACGGTCGCAATCCCCGGCTACATCGCATCGCGGTGGCACCGCTGCCCCTACGTCTTCGAGGTCCGCGATCCGTGGCCCGACGCCGCGTTCCAGATGGGCGCGCTCTCCCCCACCAGCGTGGTGGGACGCCTCGCGAAGTGGCTCGAGCGGTTCACCTACCGCAAAGCCGACGCGGTGGTGGCGCTGTCGCCGGGCATGGTCGACTTCGTGCTGGCCGAGAACACCGACCCGGCCAAGGTGCACATGATCCCCAACTGCTCGGACACCGACCTGTTCCACCCCGGTCCCAAGGACCTCGAGGTGATCGAGCGCTACGGCCTCAACGGCAAGGTGGTGGTGGGCTACACGGGAGCCATAGGCCCCTCGAACGCGGTCCACGTGATCGCCGAGGCGGCTCGCCTGCTGAAGGATCGGGGACGGAACGACATCGTCGTGCTGGTCGCGGGTGACGGGAAGCGCCGGCCGTACATCGAGCAGATGAAGGTCGAGCTCGGCCTGGACAACCTGGTGCTCGCAGGGAGCGTCCCGAAAGAGAACATGCCGGCACTGCTGCGGACGTGCGACATCCTTCTCGCCCACCTCGCCAAGGTGCCCGTGCTCTACACGGGGTCGCCGAACAAGCTGTTCGACGCCCTGTCGACGGGACGCCCCATCATCGTGAACTCCCCGGGATGGACCAAGCCGCTGGTGGTCGGCAACGACGCGGGGCTATTCGTCGAGCCCGAGGACGCGGTGCAGCTCGCCGACGCGATCGAGACTCTGGCGTCTGACCCTAAGATGCGCGAGCGCATGGGCGCGAACGCGCGGCGAGTGGCCGAGGAGCAGTTCAACCGGGACGATCAGGCCGACCGGCTCATCGCGCTGCTCGCGGACGTATCGGCGGCCCGGCGCTAGGTAGACCGCAGTCTACGGCGTGGTGGCGGCTGCGGGAGTCGCGGTCGTCGAGCGCCAGTCGCGTCCCACGACCACGAGCACGTCGCCGGTGAAGCTGTACTTGCCCGCCGTGTCGGCGAGCAGCGTGCCCTTCTTGAGCGTAGACCTCACCCGCTTGGCGACGCCTGCGTTCTCCGGCTTGTACACGATGAACGTCGTCGTGTAGTCCTGGCGCTTCGCGTTGCCCACCTCGCCGATCTTCCACCCGAGCGGACGCAGCAGGCCCGCCACCGTGGCACCGAGACCTCCGATGCCGCTGCCGTTGCGCACGACGACCGCGTAGTTCGCGGGCACGATGTCCTTCGGGTTCGCCGGGGGCTTGAACTCCTTGCCCGCCTTCATCCTGGCCACGAGGCGCTTCATCTCGGCCTCATCGGGCCACACGTAGGGGCTGCGCCACTCGCCGGGCACGGTCGCGGTCTGGAAGTTGGCGGTGTTCACGCCTCTCATGTCACGCACGATCGCGATCATCTCGCCCAGAGTCAGATCGGTGTTCACGTACCTGGCAATCGTGCGAATGAGCTTGGGAAGCCGAGGGATCATCGCGGGCTGGGACGCTTGCTTGGCCACGGCCTTGAGGAAGTCCTGCTGGTGGCGCATACGGCCGAAGTCCGCGTCGGCGTACGCACGGCTACGAACGTAGACGATGGCCTTGTTGGGATCGAGCTTCTGGTAGCCCTTTTCGATCAGTGCGCCCTCGCGGCCGACATTGGCGCCCGCGGCCTTGGGATCATAGATCCGCTCCCGAACGTTGACCCACACACCGCCCATGACCGCGACGATCTTCTTGAACCCGCTGATGTCGACCTCGAGGTAGTGGTCGGGCCGCACTCCGGTGAGCTGGCTCACCGCCTTGATGGTCAGCGCAGGCCCGCCGAACATGTATGCCTGGTTGATCTTCTGCACGCCGTGGCCGGGGATCTCGGCGCGCGTGTCGCGAGGGATCGAGAGCAGCCACACTTTCTTGTTCTCGGGATCGACGCGGCCGAGGATGATCGTGTCGCTGCGGGTGTCGCCCTTCACGCCGAGGTGGTCCACGCCGAGAAGCAGAATCGTGAACGGCTTCTGCTTCTGCCGGATGAGCGGCTTCTTGGTGAGCGCTTTGACGATCTGCGGATCCGAGACGACCTGATCGCCAGTCTGCTTCTCCACGTAGTGCGCGAGCTGCCAGGCGTACGCACCGCCGGCCAGACACAACAGCGCGAAGACCCCCAGCAGGCTGAACACGACCGTCTTGGTGCGTCGGCGCTTGGCGCGCGCCTCGTTACGATAGCGCGCCGCAGGATCCGGGTTGCGGGTGCGACTCACCGCACCGACGGACCCGTTCGACCGGGGCGGTGTGGTAGACCGCGGCGACGTCGCATCGGATGGCGGAAGCGGAGTGTGTCCCGCCTGCTCGCGTCCCGCGCCGGAATCGCGCCTGGGACCCGATTCGCCTCGCGACCCCTTCTTCTTGACGTGCTTGCCCACACACCCACCGTTCTTATCTCGGCCAGCGGCGTATGCCGTCGTGCGTCCGTCTTGGCGAGGTACGCCTTCTGAGCTGGCTAACTATACCGAAAACGCACAATCATACCTGGTCGCGTTGCGCGACCGTTACAGGGTTCGGGCCCCGAACCCTTACGGCTGTTGGATCGGGACAGGGTCGGTCTTTGGAGCGGCAGTCTGCCAGTCCTTGCCGACGACGACGAGTACCGGTGTGTCGAATGCGTACATCCCGCGGCCCGCCACGAGCCGCCCCACTGGGAGTGCCTTGCGAATCGTCTCGGCGGCTCCGCGTGCGTTGCTCTTGTAGATGATCAGCGTCTCGTCGTACACGAACTGGTCCGCGTTGCCCACGCCGCGGATGCGGTAGCCCTGCGCCTTGAGGATCGACGCCGCCTGCGCCGCAAGCCCCGAGGTGCCGGAGCCGTTGCGCACCGTGACCGTCACCGAACTCGGGCGCACGCCCTTCGGCGGCTTCGGGCCCGCCTTCGCCAGGTTCGAGCCCGACGTGAACGCCTGCACGAGCTTGGCGGTCGCCGCCGAGTCCAGATCCTTGAGCCGGGTCTGGCCGGTCCCCCACAGCGACGCGGATTCGATTCTGGGCGCTTCTGCCTGCAGCCGTGCCATGAACGCGAGCAGGTCGCGGGAGGACATGTCCGAGGCCATGCCGTCGGCGAGCCGGGCCGCGAGGCGCGGGCCGAGCAGCCGGCCGTCCTGCGCCTTCAGGGCTGCGACCAGGGCATCGAGAAACAGTCGCTGTCTCGCCATGAGCCCGATCTGCGTGTCGCCCTCGGGAAGCGCACGAACGAGCGTCACCGCCTTCGCCCCATCGAGAAGCTGTTTGCCGGCATCGATGCGGGCCGCGCCCGACACATCGGTGACGCTTCGGTCGGATATGGCCGCAGGCACGGACACCCACACCCCGCCGAGCGTGTCGACGGTCTTGCCGAGTGACGAGAACCGCACCACGACCACGTGGTTCACAGGAACACCGAGCACTCGCTCCACGGTGTCGACCACAGCGGGGTAGCCGCCGATCGTGGCGACCTCGCCGAGTGCCGCCACGTCAGGGACCGCCTCGGCCGGCGATACCTCGACCCGCGACTGCGGCACCTGGGGCCGCACGGCCACATCCGGAGCGAGCGACAGAGCGCTGACCTTGCCGGGTGTCACCCGAAACAGCATGACCGCGCGGAGAGCCTGGGACTGGTCCGCCGGATCGCCGTCAACGCCGAGGGCGAGCACGGTATAGGTCTCGACCACCGAGTGGACCGAGGTTATCGCGTGGTTGAGCGGCGCCTGGGCCTCGACGGGGAACCGCAGGCGGCCCTCCAGCCCGCGGACCCACGCGAGTGCGAATGCAGCCACCGCGACGGCAGCGACGACGGCCACGGCCGTGACCGCGGTGAGGACGGCCTTGCGGCGCCGAGTCCGGCGCTGCTGCTCGCCGCTGAGGCGGGGCGGGGCTTCGAGGGCACCGCGACGCCGGGATTCGAGCGGAAGCGTCTCGCCGGTGTCGTACGGCCCGCGACGGCCGACCCGCGGGGGCATCGGCGCGTCGCCGGAAGCGGCCTGACCGGCCGGACCGGATGACGCGGCATCAAGAGCGCCTTCCGGCTGCTCGAGGGAGTCTGGAGCGATGTCCTCAGGAGGAGGGCTCATGCCTGCACAACACGTCCTTCTCGCCGCGCCGTCAGATGCGCGGCGCGACGTGCTAGTAGCGTTCCTCGAGCGCCGAGACCACAGCTTCGGCAGCGTGTCCGTCACCGTAGACGGCGGGCCGCGCGGCAGGAATCTCGATGCGTTCCACCGCCGAGCGTATCGCCTCTTCGTCGGTCCCGACCAGCCGGTTCCACCCCAGCTCGACGGTCTCGACCCACTCGGTCTCCTCCCGCAGCGTCACACACGGCACACCGAAGAAGTAGGCCTCCTTCTGCATGCCGCCCGAGTCGGTGAGCAGCGCCCGCGCGCTGCGCAACAGCGAAACGGTGTCGATGTAACTGATGGGTGGAACGGCACGGACTCGACCCGAGTGCTCGACCACTTCATGCAAACCGAATGCCTCCAGGTTCTTCGAGGTCCTCGGATGGACCGCCCAGAGCACCGGTAGGTCGAGAGATGCGAAGGCCCGGACGACAGCCGAGAGGCGCTCCCGGCTGTCGCTCGTGGCTGCTCGATGGACCGTTGCGAGGTAGAACTCGCCCGGCCCGACGCCGAAGCGCTGAAGGGCATCGGCCGGGTCGACGTGCTCGGCGAAGAACCGTGCCGTATCGAGCATCACGTCCCCGACGAGCGCGACGCCCTCGGTGATGCCTTCGCTCGCGAGGTTGTCGACCGCGGCCTGAGTAGGACAGAGCAGCAGGTGGGACAGGTGGTCGACGAGGACGCGGTTCACTTCCTCGGGCATGGATCGGTTGAACGATCGCAGGCCGGCCTCGACGTGGGCCACCGGGACGTTGAGCTTCGCGGCCGCAAGGCCTCCCGCGAGCGTCGTGTTGGTATCGCCGTAGACCAGCACGACATCCGGGGCCTGCTCGACGATGAGCTCCTCTAGCAGCCCGAGCATCTCGCCGGTCATCTTCCCGTGGGAGCTGCCGCCGACGGCGAGGTTGAAATCGGGTTTGGGGATACCCAGCTCGTCGAAGAAGACGTCGGACATCTGGTAGTCGAAGTGCTGCCCTGAGTGCACGAGGATCTCCTCGTGATTCCGGCGCAGCGCACGGCAGACCGGTGCGGCCTTGATGAACTGGGGCCGGGCCCCGACGACCGAGATGACCTTCACGAGTGGTGTGCTCCTACAGCGCGCCGAGGACCACGCGCGCGACTTCCTCCTGCTGCGCCCGGGTGATGCCCGGGAAGCACGGAAGGGCGAACGTGCGGGCGTCGCAGCTCTCGGCGACGGGAAGGCTCGGGCGCTCGAAACGCTCGAGGGTCGCGAACGCCTCCTGCTCGTGGAGGCACAACGGGTAGTAGAGCGCGGTGCCCACGCCCGCGTCCTTCATCGCGCCCATGATCCGCTCGGCGGCGTCGGCACTCTCGGCCTTGACGACGTAGAGGTGGTAGACCGAGTCACCGAAGTCGCGGGCGACGGGAAGCTCGAGGCCGGCGGCGTTGGCAAGGAGCTCGGCGTAGTACTCCGCACCGGCGCGACGCTCGGCGTTCCACCGGTCGAGGTGCGGCAGCTTCACCAGCAGAATGCCGGCCTGAAGTGAGTCGAGGCGTGAGTTCACGCCGAGGGCGTCATGGTAGTACTTCACGGTCGTGCCGTGCGAGGCGAGCTTCTTGGCCCTGGCGGCGAGATCGCCGTCGTCAGTGGTGATGCAGCCCCCGTCACCGGCGCACCCGAGGTTCTTGCTCGGGAAGAACGAGAACGCCGCCGCGTGACCGATGCTCCCCGCCTTGCGGCCCTTGTAGGTGGCGCCGATTGCCTGGCACGCGTCCTCGATGACCGCGAGCTCGTGGCGCTCGGCGATCTCGAGCACGGCGTCCATATCGACGCACTGCCCGAAGATATGGACGGGCATGATCGCCCGCGTGCGGTCGGTGATCGCGGCCTCGGTCTTCGTCACGTCCATGTTGTAGGTACCGGGCTCGATGTCGATGAACGCCGGCGTCGCACCGACGTGCGCGATCGCCTCGGCAGTGGCG
>CAYHCN010000095.1:0-6445 GCA_964354945.1 uncultured Eubacteriales bacterium | reverse complement strand
CCCCGCTGTTCGCGATGTCGCGAGTCGTGGGTTGGGCGGCTCACCGCCTCGAGGAACTCGCCAACGGCGGCAAGATCATCCGACCCGCGTACAAGAGCGTGTCACCGGTGAGAGCCTACGTCCCGCTCGACCAACGTCGAGGCTAGGTCAGGGCGCGGCGAGCCCGGACGTGTTGCGCCGCATGAGCCTCTCTTCCATCTGGAAGTGGACCGCGACGTAGTCGGTGAGCTGCTAAAGCACAATGGGCACTCGCGTCTCGTCCGGACCCAGGTCCGCGAGCTCGAGTTCGTTCGATCAGCGCGATGAGCTCCCGGTGCTCCTTGTCGACGGTGGCGTTCCCGTCTCGAGAGATGGTGACCAGCGCATCAGTGCGTTCCCTTCAGCCTTGTGCGAGTAGAACCGCCGGCTCGCTCATTCGGTGGCTTTCTCCGCCGGCGTCAGCCCCAAGTACGGGTAGAGAGCGCCGTAAATCTTCTCGATGTTCGCGCGGTTGAGGCCATCCGGATCGATCAAGTCGTGCGCATACCCTGCGCTCCGCGGGAACTCGAACTGCTGAGACACCTTGGCGTGCGGTGCGAGCTGCTTGGCGACCACCTGTCGCGCCAGCTCCTCACGGACCGAGTCGTCGGCCGCATTGGTGATGATCGCGACGCGATCGAGCTTGGTGCTCCGCTCCGGCTTCCCGTCCATGACGTCGAACGCCAGCTCGAAGAAGGCTGACATCGACTTGAGCGAGTAGCGGGGATAGGCGTCGGGGGGCTTGTGCCCCTCCTTGATCCGCGGATCCCACCACAGGTAGATGTCGGGCAACACCGACGACCAGCCCGCAATCGGCTTGACGACCGCATTCGGCAGCAAGTCGACGCCGAAGAGCGGAGACATGATGACAGCGGTAGTGACCTCGTTGCGATCGCGCGCCGCAAGTGCCGCCATGTTGCCGCCGCCCGAAAGTCCGACGACCTCAACGGTGCGACCGAGACCGGAGGCAACGTCCACCGCCTCGTTCGTTGCTTCCACCAGCCGTGCCGTGTCGATCTTGGAGAGATCCTTGGTGAGGCGATCCCGCTGGCCGTGCTCGGGCAGCCGCGGTATGAGGACGTTGTAGCCCGCGTCGTAGAACGACTTGCCGAGCTGCTCGAACTGCTGCGGGTTGTTCGTGAACCCGTGGAAGAGGACGACCGCGGTCGCGACACGGCTGCCGTGCCCCATGAAGATGGTCGGCCGGATGATCCGAGAGTCGTCCCGCGCCTTCAACTCGGCGACTCGCGCGAGCGCCTCTTCGTACGTGGCGGTCGGCCGCGCCCTGGAGGCTGGCGTCGCACGCGACGACCGGACAACCAGCAGCTGCGTCGTGACGACCAGCAACACGACCACGACTGCGGCTGCCAACAACCCCATACGCCATCGCTTGCGGCGTTGCGCCTGCACGTGCTGCCCCCTTCTCGCGCCCTTGCCAAGCCTGCAGACAAAGGCGGATGGTGCGTAGAGTCTATCAGCGGCGCTCAGACTGAGAAATGATGGAAACGAACAGAGAGAGGCGGCGCCGGGACGGTGCCGACCAGGGGTGAAGGGCGGGTCGGCACTCATGGAGATCACACGACGCGAAGTCGCGATGGAGCTCGCGGATCCCGCGCACGCCGATGTCGAACCTCTGCCGGCGGTGCCGCAGCGCTACAAGTCGACGCCTGCAGAGCGAGCGGCGCTCGGCAAGGCGGCACGCAAGCGTGCGCCACGGTCGAGCCACGCCGCATGGGAGCCCGCCGCCGACAGGCCTGACCCGGTTGTGCTCCTCGAGGAGCAGGCCGCGCAACGCATCCAGGAGCTGCTGCCGATCCGGTACGGGCGCATGCTCTCTTCGCCCTTCGCCTTCTACCGCGGCGGCGCACTCATCATGGCGAGCGATCTGTCGCTCACGCCGAGCTCGGGCCTGCGGGCGCAGATTTGCGGCGATGCCCATCTCATGAACTTCGGGCTCTTCGAATCACCGGAGCGGCGGCTCGTTTTCGACATCAACGATTTCGACGAGACGCTGCCCGGACCGTGGGAGTGGGACGTCAAGCGTCTGGCAGCAGGCTTCACGATTGCGGGCCTCGAGAAGGGCTTCTCACCCGAGCTGAGGCGCAGCATCGTCATGGCCTGTGTCCGGGGCTATCGGCAGGCCATGCTCGACATGGCCGAGACGCGCGCCATCGATGTCTGGTACGCGCATCTCAGTGCCGAAACGATCCGCGAGAGCTTGGGACAAGGCGGCAAGGCGACGCAGGACGTCTCCCGCGCGATGACCAAGGCGAGCGGCAAGGACAGCCTGCGCGCACTGTCCAAGCTCACGCACGTGGTCGACGGACAGCCGAAATTCTGCAGCATGCCACCGCTTCTGGTTCCCGCCGAGGAGCTGTTGGCGGGCGATGACCGTACTCGGTTCGCCAGCGCGGTGTCGACCGCTCTGGACAGCTACCGTGGCAGCCTGCCGGCCCACCGGCAGCCCTTGTTCGACACGTATCGCTTCAAGGAGATTGCTCGCAAGGTCGTTGGCGTCGGCAGCGTCGGATCGCGCGCATGGGTACTTCTGCTCACCGGACGCGATGCGGCCGACCCGTTGTTCCTTCAGGCGAAGCAGGCAACCGCCTCTGTAGCCGAGCGGTTCGTGGGAAGAAGCCGCTACCGCAACTGCGGTCGGCGGGTCGTCGAAGGACAGCGCCTTATGCAAGGGGTGACCGATATCCTCCTCGGCTGGTACCACGTCGTCGGCTTCGATGCACGGCCCTACGACTTCTACATGCGGCAGCTCTGGGACGGCAAAGGTGCGTTCGACATTGAGCAGATGCACGAGAGCGCGTGGGAGGGGTACGCCCGCATGTGCGCTTGGACCCTCGCGCGCGCGCACGCTCGCACGGGTGATCGCATTGCCATCGCTGGCTACCTCGGCTCGAGCGAAGCGTTCGATCGCGCAATCGCCGACTTCGCCGAGGCGTATGCCGAGCAGAATCAGCGCGACTTCGAGGCGCTCAAAGCCGCGGAGTCGTCGGGGAGGATCACGGCCCTGCGCGGCGTCTAGGGGCTACTTCGTCTTGACGAGGATCGATCGGGACGGCACTACCTCGACGTGGACCGGCCACCCGAAGACCTGTCCCGTCAACTTCGACAGGAGATCGTCCTCGCCCGGCAGCTCGCCTGAGCCTGCCACGACGACATCGACGCTCGCGTCTCCCGCCTTGGCCGAGACGAAACGGTAGTCGCTTCCCGTCAGCCAGGCCTTCGTGGCTTCCGCGGTCCTCGTTTCCGCGGCCTGCTGGACGAGAACCGTAGCGCTCGTGACCCCGAGCGGCACCGTAATGACCAGCGCCATCACGACGACAGCTGCGATTACCGCCCCCCTGATCCGTCGCGAGACCCCTTCCAGCACCGCATTGGGAAAGCCCATCAGGCCGAACACGAATGCGCCGGTTAGGACGATCGCCAGGTAGTTCGTCACGAAGAGGAGCAGGCTCCCACGAGCGAGATCCGGCCGGCCCGAGCCGAGCAGTATGCCCACGTTTGCCAGAGGCGGAACGAGAGAGATAGCGATGGCGACTCCGGGCAGCGTGTCCGAGACGTCCTTGCGACCGATCGCGAACGCTCCCGCAAGACCGGTGGCCAGCGCGGCGAGCAGATCGACCAGCCTAGGCGCGGTGCGCGCCATGATCTGCTGGTTGGCGGTGACGTCGAAGGCATTCGGAATGAGAAACGAGAGCAGGTAGCCGACGGCGATGGCGGTCGCGATACCGCCGAGAGAGACGAGCGCCGAGGTGCCGATCGCCTTGCGGTCGCCGATGCTGATCCCGAAGGCGAGGCCCATGATCGGCAGCATCAGAGGCGCCACGATCATCGCACCGATGACCGTGGCCACCGAGTCGGCGTAGAGCCCGAAGGTCGCAATCGCCGAGGCGAGCGTCAGCAGGGCCCAGAACCGGACCAGCCGCGCTTGCAGGCCCGGCTCCTCGAACATCACGACATCGCGGACGCGTGCAACCTCGGAGGCCTCGACCGGTCCCCCGTGCAAGACCTCTCCGAACCTGCTCATGCGCTTTGCCCCCTACTCGGCTCGCAGCCTCGCCTGCGGGTGGTCACCGACGTCAGAGTAACGTCCACACCGCACCGGCGCGATGGAAGACGCCCGCGACCACAGATGGCTGATTATGGAAGTACCTGGCAGCGGGCCATTGACACCAAGTTGGTGTCATTTTAGGGTGTCGCAAGGCCGCCCAGAAGTCCGCAGGCCTGACAGCAGATGGTGTCTACGGGCCGCTCACGCACGACGCGGTCGTCTCGAAGATCGTTGGCAAGGCCATGCACAGCTCGAACCCGAGCCCATCGGCACACATGCGGTTGCTTCAGCAGGAGCCAAAGGACCTCGGCTTCGACCCCGGCGATGTCGACGGCCTCTACGGCTCCAAGACTATCGCGGCCGTGAAGGCGTTCCAGAAGAGCAAGGGGCTGCCTCAGACGGGCAAGATCGACCAAGCCACCGAGGCGGCACTGACCGCCGCGATGGCGAACTTCGCGAACTAGCATCGACGTCCGCGACGGGCGGATGCTCGCAACATGCGGGCGCCCGCTCTGCGCACCGGACCTTAGGGCGCGCGCAGGGACGGCGACTACTCGACTCGGAGGTGGTTCTGGTGGCGAGCAAGGATTCGTTCAGCAAGGAAGAGTGGCAGGACCTTCAGTGGGCGGTCATGCTCGCTGGCTCCCACGTAACCGGCTCGGACTACCCCGGTCTCTTGAAGTCATTCAAGGAGGCCGCGGGAGGGAGCCGGTTCCTCACCGGGATGCAGGTGAGCGACAACGAGCTCGTGGCCGAGCTGGCGAAGGATCAGGCTCGGAAGCGACCGCCCGACATCGCAGATCGTGCGGGACTGGCCAGCGATGCCGCAGTCCAGCGCATTCGCGATGCAGTCGCCTTGGTCGCGGAGCGCGCGCCGGAGGACCTCGAGGACTTCCGGTGGATGCTGCTCGGAGCCGCCAAATCGGTAGCTCAGGAGGTCGACGGTATCTCTGAGGCGGAATCGGAGGCCGTCGAGCGGGTACGTCAGGCGGCCTGGGGAGACGCAGCCGAATAGCGTAGGGCCGCCCGATTCAGCAGTGCGCGCTGTTCGCCTCGTTGACGCTTCGGCGGACCAGCGGGAGCATGTGGACGGGACTGCCGACTAACGGGGGGAGCGCTCTATGAGGCAAGTCGCGCCCGAACGAACGGATCCGAGCCGCGACGTTCGCCGGCTCGTGCTCTACTTCGGCGGTCTCATCGCTGTCTACGTCGTCTCGGTGGCCGCGTTCTGGAACGCCGAGGACAAGACGGGGCTATTCGTTGCGGTGATGTTCGCTCCCACCGCCGGCGCACTGCTCGCGCGGTATTTCGGCCCCGGCATCATCCAATGGGGACGCCCGGGCTGGTGGCTCTTCGCGGGCCTGCTTCCTGCCGCGGTGGTGCTCCTCGCCTACTACGTCGGGTCGGCACTGGGCCTCGACACACTGGCTGCGAACACCTTGGTGAGAGCGCTAATCGCCTCACCGGTCGCCATCGGGAGCGCATGCATTCAGGCGGTCGGCGAGGAGATCGGGTGGCGGGGCTTCCTGTGGCCGCTCCTCCGTAGTCGCCGGTCGTTCATCTTCTCGACCGTTGTCGTGTGCGCGGTCTGGTGGCTCTACCACGTGCCGCTGATCCTTCTAGGCTGGTACGGAACCGTCTCGGGGCTGGCCGCCTTCACCGTCGCGATCATCGGTTTCACGCTGTTCGTCGGCGTGCTCACCGACCGGTCGAAGTCACTCTGGCCGAGCGTGGTCGCTCACGGAGCGTGGAACGGCCTGGTTTCCACCGGGTTCGCTGTGACGACTGTCGCCGGGGCAAAGCTGCCTGCTTTCACGGGCAGCACCACGTGGGTGGGCGAATTCGGCTGGCTCGCCGCAGTCGCCTCGTTCGCTCTGGGCGTTACCGCAGCGATCTGGCATCTCCGCACCGGGCAGGGCAGGGCAGCGGCGCAATGACGGCGACGAGCAGCGTCGTGTCAACGGGGCTGGAGGGCACAGCCGGCGTCCTGGTCATCCTGGGCTACGTCGCGTTGCTCCTGTACTGGATCGGCGTGATTGTCGTTCTGGTCTCGGAGAACCGCGAGCCCTACGACACGCTCGCCTGGATCCTCCTTCTGATGCTGCTGCCCGGTCTCGGGCTCATCCTGTACTTCATGGTCGGCCGCAACTGGGCGGCGATTACCCAGAAGCGTCGGTGGTTCCACGAGATGGTGGCCGCACGGCGGGCGTTCATGGAGCCGTTCTACAGCCGGTACGACGGACAACGCGAGACACTGCTCGAGGCCACGGAGGGCAATGTCGAGGAGCTGGTCATCCGCACGATTCAGAAGGAGAACGAGGCGGCGCCGCTTGCCGCGCCGACCTCCGAGATCTACGCGAG
>CAYHCN010000094.1:0-6485 GCA_964354945.1 uncultured Eubacteriales bacterium | reverse complement strand
ATACCCGTGGACCTCGTGATCCTCGATGTCATGCTGCCGAGCAAGTCGGGGCTCGAGATCGCTCGTGACCTTCGTGCGCACTCCAACGTCCCCATCATCATGCTGTCCGCGCGCACCGACGAGGTCGATCGCATCCTCGGCCTGGAGTTCGGCGCCGACGACTACGTCACCAAGCCGTTCTCGCCGCGGGAGCTGGTGAGCCGGGTGAAGGCGATCCTGCGCCGTACTGGGGCGCCGGTCGAAGAGAAGCAGGTCATGTCGGTAGGCGACCTGCACATCGACACGCTCTCCAGGCAGGTCAAGCTGGCGGACGACGCGATCCACCTCACGAGTTCCGAGTACCGCATCCTCCTGCACCTGGCCAGACACCCCGGCACCGCTTTCTCACGCGAGGCGATCCTCACGTCGCTGTGGGAGGAGTCGCCGGTGGGCGACGAGCGAGCCATCGACGTGCACATCCACAACATGCGCGAGAAGATCGAGGTCGACCCGAAGAATCCCACCTATCTGCTCACGGTGCGCGGGTTCGGCTATCGCCTCTGCGAGCCCTAGATGTCGACCAGCCGGAAGAGGTCGCAGGCTTGGATGCTCGTCGCGGCCCTGGTGTTCGGCATCCTCCTGATCGGTGCGGTCCTCATCGGCGCAACGGACGTCGCGATCGCTCGCGATGCGCGGACGCTGTCGTGGAAGATCGCCTACACCGCGCTGCCGGTCGAGAGCAAGGCCGATCTCGCCGAGCTCCACCGCAACGCCACCGCGAGCACCCGAGAGCGATGCATCGCCTGCCATGGCGACAAGAAGAGCTCGGGGCTCGTCCTGCACCGCATACACCTGCGCAGCCCGCTGCTTCCGGACGTGGCGTGCCACGAATGCCATCGGCGCGTGGCCATCACCAAGCGGGGCAACCGGACAGTGGTCAGTTGGGTCGATGTCGGCTTCTGCAAGAAGTGCCATTCGGAGTTCCCGGGGTTGAAGCCTGGCTCGAAGATGAAGCCCGAGGACTTCGACGCCGACTGCACGCAGTCGAAGTGCCACGTGGGCAAGCTCGCTCCGAAGCACGACCAGCCCTACCTCTCCGCGAACATGCCGAAGTCGGAGTGCAAGGGATGCCACGGGGGCCGGGTACTTCCGTGGACGCCTCGGCACGAGAAGGCGGACTGGATCAAGACGCACGGTGACGAGGCGCTCAAAGAGGGAAGCGACAACTGCTTCCAGTGCCACGACTTCGGACTGAAGTTCTGCGACGACTGCCACAAGACGAAGCCGCCCTCGCATCAGCCCGCCGAGAAGTGGCGGACGATCCACGCGGAGGCCGCGCAGTCGGACACGAGAGTCTGCTACTCGTGCCACCGTACGAGCTACTGCAAGAAGTGCCACCTCAACCACGAGGTCGGCTGGATAGACAACCACGCAGCGTTCGTTCGCAAGAACGGTCGCTCGAGCTGCAAGGAGTGCCATAGCGACTCGGCGTGCGGCTTCTGCCACACGGCGGTTCTCACCGGAACGTCGGAAGCCCCTCCGGTCAAGTAGCCCGGGTCCCGGCCGGGGCAGGCCGCGTCGGAGCTTTGGAACTCCACGGGCGTCGTGAAAAATGGCATCGGCGCTCGTGCGAGGAGCCTCGTCGAATCGCCCAAGACCAGGCTACAGCTTCTCGGCGGGAGTCACGTCGATGTCGACGTTCGCATGGCCGGCGGCCTCCTGCAGCTCGGGGAGCCACTGCGAGTCACGAAGCTGGGGGGGCACCACCACCAGCGCGGTCATGTGGAACAGGGGTGCTCCGCT
Source organism: uncultured Eubacteriales bacterium (assembly GCA_964354945.1). GTDB lineage: Bacteria > Actinomycetota > Coriobacteriia > Anaerosomatales > CAVXGS01 > CAVXGS01. Next base: position 4,703 of record CAYHCN010000094.1, on the reverse strand, counting down.
CACCGACGCTTCGCTGGTGCCGGTATCCATCGATTCGATATTGATGCCGCGCTGCGACAGCCCGTGCGCGATGTCGTGGATGATGCCCTCGTGGTCTGCGCCGCGGACCTCGATGCGGTACGGAAGCCACCCGCGGTGCGTGGCCTCGTAGGTGTCCTCGGTCTCGCCGATAGTCACGCGATAGCCGCTCGAGGTGAGGTGCAGGAATTCCGAGTCGAGTTCGCCGACTCTCTCGGGCGGCACGGTCACGAGCATGAGGATCGCGAACTCGCCGCCCAGACGAACTGCGCGACTTGTCTCGACGTTGCCGTCGAGTTCGAGCATCACTCGCGTCACGTCCTCAACGAGGCCGACACGGTCGGGTCCGGTCAGGGTGAAGACGATGTTGGCTGGCATGAACACCCTTTCTCACGACTAACACGCGGTCCCGTTCGCCGCGCGTATGGCTCCGGTGCATCCCGTGTGATTATGAACGATGCCGCCGAAAGCTAGTCGGCGTTCGAGGCGAGCCTGGCGCCCCACTCGCGGGCGCGCTCGATTTCGCCGTCCTTGAGCGGGCCGTAGCCGCCGGTGACCAGGAACTTCTCCCGCTCTACGGGTCGGTAGCCCGCGTGCGCGAGGCCGGAGAGGATCTGCTTCGCGCTGCTGCCCGGTGACCACCAGATCCGGGTCTCGAACGACGCTGCGTTGCCGTCGCCCTTTGGCAGCGTCTTGAGCCAGTTGCGCATCGAGGGGTGTGACAGGTCCGCGGGCCTGGGCGCCTTGCGGTCGGTGGCCTCCTGCTGTCGCATCGAGTCCGTGGGTAGCGTGAAGCCGAGAATCGGCGCGCCAGCGATCACGAAGTCGACGTGTTTCATCACGTCATCGCATGCCTCGGCTGTTGACAGGGCGCGGCACTCGCCACCCATGCCCTCGGCGATAGCTCTCGCGATCGCGGCGGTGTTCCCCCACAGCGACTCGTACACGACGACGGCCCTCATGGCCCCACCCTCCAGTCGACGAATTCGAGGTTACTTCATGGATGCCCGTTTTGCGCGGTGCTAGCATCGCCGGAGAACCGACTGTGTGCGCAGCACGAGCGATCGAGTACGGGAGGCCCGCGTGACCGACGATCTCATTCTCCGCGGCGACCGTGTCGTCCTGCGCCGCATGGCCGAGGCCGACGTGCCGCGCATCGCCGAGATCATCTCGAACCCCGAGGTCGAACAGTGGTGGACGTACCACGACGAGGCTCGGCTGCACCGCGAGCTGTTCGAAGATCCCGAGGTCGTCCCGTTCGCGGTGATGCGCGACGGCGAGGTGGTCGGCGTCATCGAGTACTACGAGCAGACCGACCCCGACTACCGTTCGGCGGGTATCGACATCGCGCTCGACCCGGAATGCTGCGTGGGCCAGGGGCTTGGACCCGACGCGCTCAAGACGCTGATCCGATACCTGTTCGAAGAGCTCGACCACCATCGCGTCATCATCGACCCCGCGGTTGCGAATGCGCGGGCGGTCGCTGCGTACGAGAAGGTCGGTTTCAGGCGGGTCGGCGTGATGAGACAGTACGAGCGGGGGAGCGACGGCACGTGGCGCGACAACGTGCTGCTCGACCTTCTCCGCGACGAGTTCGAGGGCTGAGCGAGAGGCGGCGAGCGCGATGCTCGTTCTGGTGGCATACGCGACGAAGCACGGCTCCACGGCCGGCGTCGCCGAGACGATCGCCGAGGAGCTGCGTTCGATGGAGGTCGAGGTCGATCTCGTGTCCCTGGGAGACTCGGCTGACCTCACGGTTTACGACGGAGTGGTGGTGGGCGCACCGATCTACAATATGCGATGGCTGAAACCGGCGCGCTCCTTCCTCAACCGCCACGCTGCCCAGCTCGCCGAGAAGCCCGTCGCCATCTTCGCGCTCGGCCCTCGCGCAGATGAACCGGAAGCGTGGGAGCGCTCCACCGACCAGCTCGAACGTTCGCTGGCTAAGTTCGAATGGCTGAGGCCGATCGCGGTCGACGTGTTCGGCGGCGCCGACCCCGAAGGCAAGGGCGCTCGTCGCGATATCCGCGACTGGGCGATGATCCGCGCGTGGGCTGACGGCCTGCCCGAGGCCATCGAAGACGCCTCCCCTGAGAGGGAGAGGTAGCACGCATGGGCGTGATCAACCCGAGCGACGAACGGAACGACGAGGACCTCGCGGCGGTCGAATCGAACCGCAGGCTGTGGCAGGCGTGGGCGGACCTGCACGTCGGCTCCGACTTCTACGACGTCGAGGGCTTCCTAGCCGACCCGGCCTCGCGGCCACTCGACCCGATCGTCCTCGAGCTTGTCGGCGAGGTAGCAGGCGCTCGGCTTCTACATATGCAGTGCCACTTCGGGATGGACACGCTGCGCTTCGCACTGATGGGCGCGTTCGTCACGGGCGTTGACTTCTCGGAGAACGCGATAGGAGCGGCGAGGGAGCTGTCTGAACGCAGTGGCATCCCTGCGACGTTCGTCCAGGCGGATGTGCGCTCGCTGCCTGCGGTGGTCGAGGACGCTTCCTTCGACGTGGTGTTCACCTCGTACGGCACGATCACGTGGCTGCCGGATCTCGCGCCGTGGGCCGCGACGATCGCGAGCCGGCTCAAACCCGGTGGGCGGTTCCACATCGTCGACATGCACCCCACGCTGTGGATGTTCGATGATGAGCCGGCCGAGCCGGCCCTCGGAGTGAAATACGGGTACTTCGGCGGAGACGCGATACGGTTCGAGTACCAAGGCAGCTACGCGGTCCCCGATGCCGACTACACCTCGGTGGAGCATTCGTGGCAGCACACTTTCGAGGACATCCTGGGCGCTCTGCTCGGCGAGGGGCTGACGATCGAGTCGCTTCGCGAGTACCCGAAGCTCGCGTGGCAGTACGTCCCGTTCATGGTCCGGGATGCCGAGGGGTTCTGGGTGCTTCCCGACGGCATGCCGCAACTCCCGCTGCTCTTCTCGCTCACCGCGCGCAAACCCGCGTAGGGCCCGACCGGGCCGTCGCCTACTGTCAACAACCCGGCTCTCCCGGATGGCCGCAGCACGACTGGGCGCGGCTGATCTTGATCCACTGGTTCCGGCCGAGCAGCTTGAGCTTTTCGGCGGTCGGCATGGGCTGCTGCAGGTTCCGGATGAACGCGCTCGGCGTCGGCCGTGGTCGTTCGCTACACACGTGCGAGGCCTCTCTTCTCGGCGGTCGCAGTCCGCGCCTTCAGCTAGCACGGTATACCGCGTCGCAGAAGAATGCTTGACACGGTGTCACAGCGCGCATATATTTCGAACCTCGAATGATTTGAGGCTCGAAAGGCAGACCTCCACATGCACTCGAAGAAGACGCAACCTGTGCACTCGGACGCGCTACTGGACCAGCTCGACGCATCGATGCTCATGCTTGGGCGCCTGATGGCGACGCGGCACGCGGACGTGTGCGAAGGCATTCCCGTCACCGGACCCCGGTTCCTCGTCCTGAGGCTCCTCGCGGAGCACGGCACGAAGGCCGGGGAGTTGGCTTCGCAGCTCGGCGTGAAGGCGCCGGCGGTCTCGTCGCTGATCGAGGGACTCGAGCGCGAAGGCCTCGTCGTCCGCGAGCATGGCGCCGACGATCGCCGCGTGGTGGTCGTGACCCTCACCGACACGGGCCGTACGGTACTGAACGAGGCCGAGCGTACCCGCCGCGAGCACATGCGCCGCTACCTCGCGGCCGTCTCCGACGATGACGTCCGCTCGCTCATCCGCATCCAGCAGACGCTCATCGACACCATCGCCGAGATGGACTCCTAGAGCCCTACCTGCTCTCGGCACCCCAGCCAGTCAGTCTCACGAAAGGGACGCCTCCCGCATGGACCGCATCACGAAGTTCTCCCTCAAGAACGGCGCCGCGATCGTCATCCTCGCGATCCTCGTCACCGTCGGTGGCCTGTGGTCGGCGTCGAACCTCCGCAAGGAGTCGATGCCCGACGTCAACATCCCCATCGTCGCGGTGGTGACCCCGTATCCCGGCGCCGCCCCCTCCGACGTCTACGACAATGTGACGGCGCCGCTGGAGAAGGCACTGCGCGGTGTGGCAGGCGTCAAGGAAGTCAGCGCGCAGTCGGGGGACTCGGTCTCGATGGTCGTCGCCCAGTTCAGCTACTCGCAGGACATGGACAAGGCCGAGTCGGACGTGAACAAGGCCCTCGTCGGCATCAAGCTTCCCGAGAACACCCTGAAACCGACCGTCTCCCGGATCAGCTTCGGCTCCCAGCCGATCCTCAAGATCGCGGTCATGGGTGACGGCACCGACACCGAGGCGCTCAGGGCAGCCGTGCGCGACGAGGTGATCCCCGGGCTCAAGGGTGTCGAGGGTGTCGGTGACGCGAAGCTCGCCGCCGACTCGCCCTACTCCATTCGCATCAAGCTCGACCCCGCCAAGCTGAAGAAGAAGGGCCTCACCGCGGAGTCTGTGATCCAGCAGCTGCAGGCCGCGAACCTGTCGTTCCCTGTCGGAGCGGTGGATCTGGGCTCAACCTCCGAGCCGATCCGCGTCGGCGGGACGATCGACAGCGTCAACGACATCAAGAACTTCAACGTCGCCGTCTATCCGAACCAGAACGAGCTCATGGGCAAGGCGTTCGCCCAGGTCGGTACGGGGATGGGGCAACTCGGCAAGGCGGTCGGCGGGCTGGCGCAGGGCATGGGGCAGGGCTTCTCGGCGCTGGGCTCGG
>CAYHCN010000093.1:0-6517 GCA_964354945.1 uncultured Eubacteriales bacterium | reverse complement strand
CCCGAACTGCGCTTCGGCGTCACCATAGTGCCGTCGTAGATAAGGCCCGTCTTCGTGACGCCGAAGCGCAGTTCGGGCTGCTCGGAGAGGGCGTCCTTGAGGTAGGACTCGCTCGTCTCGCCGTTGTCTCGGGGGATGGCGCTGGATGGCGGATAGAGCATGACCGCCTTGTACGTCACAACGAGCTGACGCACGAAACGCTCGATCGCGGGCGGTACGGCCGGGCTGCCCTCTGCCATCGACCCGGTCACGTCTCCTCCTATCGGTGCGTCAGTCGCGAGCGCCCCCTCGCGACAGCCCCATTCTACGCGAGCACGTCGGGTATCATCGCGCCATGCCCGAGCCCGTCATCAAGCCAATCGTGCTGGCGTCGCAGTCGCCTCGGCGGCGCAGGCTCCTCGAGTGGCCCGCTCTTCCGTTCTCGGCGACGTCGGTCGACACCCCCGAGGACATGACCGGACCGCTCGCCTCCGACCCGCCCGCTCTCGCCGCACATCTCGCCGCCGAGAAGGCTCTGGTCGAGCGCGAGCAGGCGCGCGCCGAGAACGCCCTCGTCCTGTGCTTCGATACCGTTGTCATTCTCGACAATCGAATCATCGGCAAACCGGAGAGCGTACCTGATGCGTGGCAGATGCTACGGGGGCTCGCGGGGCGCACGCACGAAGTAGTCACCGGCGTGGCGATCATGTGCCCGGGAGACGAGGGGCCCGAGACGTTCTCCGTGGCGACGCCCGTACGGATGAAGCACCTCACCGACGCCGACATCGAGGCGTGGATGGCAAAGGGCGAGTTCATGGGGTGTGCCGGCGCTTACAACATCGAGGGTCAGGTGGCCGAGGTCGACCTCGACCAGTGCTACCAGAACGTCGCGGGGCTGCCGCTGTGCCATCTGTACGCAGCGCTCGCCGGTGGGGTCGCGGGATGCTTCGGCCAGCGAGAGCGCGCGGCGATGACGTCGCCGGTGCCGACGTGCGACGCGGCGCTTCAGCGGGCGTGCCGGCTGGGGCCGAGGCTGGTGCGCGGGTAGCGCTCCTACCCCTTGCGCGCCACGACGATGACGCTCTCGTCCTCGTCGACGTCCAGCGGGCGCCGCGTGTGGTCGCCGAGGACCTCGATGCGTTCGAACCCGGCCCTGGTGAGTGCTGCCTCGAGGGTCTCGACAGGTAGCCACGTGTGCAGCGAGCGACGGGTGACCAAGCCCCACTCGGCGGTGGACTCGTCCGAGTCGATGAAGGCGTTCGCCCGCGTGGGCTCGACCACCGCGGCATCTCGCCCGAGTTGCACGAACTCGATGATGAGCCCCTCATCGGCGTAGTCGAGGATCCGCAGCACGACCGCGATCCGGCCGTCCGAGAGCCGCCTTATCTTCGGCGGGAGCGACACGGGCTGCTTGTTCTGCAGTCGAGCGTGGTTGAGCAAGTGGAGCACGAGCACGCCTCCGGAGCGCAACGCGTCGGCGAAGTCGGCGAAGGTGAGGCGCGCGCCCATCATGCCGTCGACGTGCGGCAGACCATTCCCGAGCGTGATCACCGCATCGACGGGCCCGCCGAAGGTCCTGCGGGCGATGGACGTCACCCCGCCGAAGGCACCCTGCACGAATGGGACGTCGACTCCGGCCGCGCGCGCCACGTCCTCGGCTTGGGCGAGCATCCCCGGACTGGGGTCGATCCCCACGACTTCGTAACCCTCGCTCGCGAAGGCCACGGCATGAGCCCCGCTGCCGCAGCCCACGTCGGCGATGCGTTTCACGCCCGCGTCTTCGAAGAGCTGCAGGAAGAACGGCAGCTCGCGGGCGAGCCGGCTCGTCCAGTCGACCATCTCGTGGTAGTGCTCGCCGCGATCCTGATCGTCGCTCATGGCAGCTCCTCGCACTCTCAGTCCTCCTCGAGTCGGAAGATCCGCAAGGCGTTCCCGCGGAGGATGAGGTCGGTGTCGTTCGCGGTGAGGCCCAGCTCCTCGATGGTGCGGATCTGCTGGTACTTGATCCACTCCCGATACGGCGCGGTCGTCCCGCTGTCGGTGCCGAAGAGGACCCGCTCGGGTCCCATCGAGCTCAGGCAGCGTTCGAAGACGTCGGAGAGGGTGAGCTTCGGCACGTAGTAGTCCATCCAGTTGTTCGTGCCGCTCGTGTCGACGCACACGTTCTTGCACTGGTAGGCGAGTCGTAGCACCGAGTCGAGCCACCCCGCACCGAAGTGCGCGATCACGAAGGTGACGTCGGGGAAGTCCCGAGCGACCGGCGAGAGGTCGATGGGGTCCGCATAGCGCAGGTCGCCAGTGGGATCGACCGTGACACCGTAGTGGATGATGAAGTTGGCTTTGAGCTCGTTCGCTTTCTCGAACAGCGGACGGTACGCCGGATCCGAGAGCCGGTAGCACCGGTTGACGGGGCACAGCTTCACGCCCCTGAACCCTGCCGCCATCTCTCGCTCCAGCAACTCGGGCGCGAGCGGGTCGCGAGGATCGACGTTGCACAGCACGTGCACGTGACCCTTCGCGGCAGCGATGAAGTCACGGGTGTACTGGGAGTCCGGAAGCACCGAAACGATGAGCGCCTTGGCGACGCCCGCAGCCGAGAGCCGCTCCGCATACCAGCGGGCCGCCTGTTCAGGGTCCAGATCTGGCAGATCGGCGGGTCGCCGACCCCACTTGCCCTCCTTGATCGCTTGCTTGAAGCGGGCGGGTGTGTCGGGTTTGTCGGCCCATTCCATCATCAGCGGCAGCGTGAACAGGTGCACGTGCGCGTCGATGACGTCGCCCGGCCGTGTCGGCGGGGCCTTCTGGATCTCCCAGCTCATGAAGCTCCTCTAGGCGTTGGTGGGCGGTGTCGTGGGCTCGTCGGTCGGGGAGCCCGGCGGCGCGGCGGGCGCCGGTGGCGCGGAAGGCGCCTCGGGGGCCGGCGCTGCGGGAGGCGTCGAGGCCTGCGGCGGGTACACCTGACCGGGCGGGACCGGGATCCCCGGGGCGGGGATCTCGGGGACGCTCGGCGCGGTGGGTGGCGCCGGAGGCGCGGGCGGGGTGCCCGGTGCGGGCGGCGTGTACGGTGCCGGCGGCGTGTACGGCTGCGGCGGGGTCGGCGGCGGAGTGTAGACGCCGGTCTGGGGCCACTGCGGCGGGATCACGGTCCCCGCGGGTGGCGCCTCGGGTATCACGAATGACGCGACGACGTAGGCGATCAGGAGCACGCCACCGCCGGTCAGGAAGGCGACAGCGACGTACAGCACGCGCAGGAGCGTGACATCCCAGCCGTAGTACTCGGAGATACCTCCGAGAACGCCGGTGATGACCCGCTTGTCTCGGGAGCGATACAGGCGGGTTCCGTCGGGGCGAACGAACATCTCGCGACGCGTGGCGAACAGGATCAGCAGAACTCCGGCGCCCACGAGGAGCAGCGGGAACGCAATGTCGCGGATAAGTTCGAACACGCGCTGGATCGGCTCGAACACGGGGAACAAGCCGAGAAGAATCCGGACCCCGAACCAGACGATGGCAATACCAACGATCAGCAGGATCCAGTCGCGGTTGCGGTCTCGGTGCTCCATCGGGCGTACCTCCTAGTAGGTCTCGATCTTCGACGACCCGACGCCGGACTCGACGGTCACGTCCCAGTACGCGCGACTGTCCGAGAAGTTCGGGCTCTCCCACTCGTCGCCGTTCTTCTGGTAGCCATCGGGCACGTCGTTGCCCGAAAGCCCCGTCTGGAACCGGATGCGTACCGGGGCGTCAGCGGGAAACCGAAGCGTCACCGAGGAGACGCCCGATTTCACCCTGATCTGTTGGCCGCCGCTGCTCGTTTCGACCAGCTCCGGCGGTCCGAAGGTCAGCTTGGAGTCGGACACGCCTGTCTTGAGCTCGAGGCTGTTGACCGGCACGTCCTCCAAGTCTGCCTCCAGGCTCACCGCGCCGGAGTTGATCACGACGTCCCAGATGGTGTCGGTCGAGACCTCGAGGTCCATCCTCGCCCCTGAGCCGGAGGGGTAGACGACGTTGCTGTTGCCCTGCGACATTGCGACCTTGACCTCGGCTGACGAGCCAGACCGCGTCACCTCGGCGGTGGGCGTGCCCCACGGGCTGCTGGCCTCGACCTTCACGAGGTCGTTGCCGCCCGAGATGTTCACTTCACCTGCAGCAGCATCGAGGTTGAGCTCTGCGTCGGTCGTGTCGAGCACGGGCGCCGAGTACGACAGCTCACGCTTGCCCGGCGAGCTGATCGAGAACCCGGGCTGGTAACCCACGTAGGTCGTGGCCGCGGCAAACCCCAGCGCCATGATCACGAGGATCGACCCGAGTATCCCGATCCAGCGCTGACCTACCGCGCGAGCGATGATGCCGATACCGGCGGCGATGATCAGGACCGGCCACAGCCAGATGAAGCGCCACCACACGTTCCACCCGATGACCCCAGTCGTGTTGCCGAGGAGAACCAGGCCGAACGCGACGGTCACGAGGCCGTCGAACAGGCGGTTCACGTTCCAGCCTTCGCGCCCTGGCGTGAACGCCTGGACCACGCCGGCCGCAATGATGATCAGCGGCCACAGCATCCACAACGACACGCCGGGTAGTGCCTGGCCGGCGAGCACCGCGATGCCGAAGACGACGAGTACGAGCCCGACCCACAGCGGGCCTCCTCGATCGTGATCCCGATGGCCGTGGCGCTCGTCGGGTTGTGGCGCGGCCGGCGGAGGCGCCCACGGCTGCTGAGGCGGTGGCACGACGCCGGTCGGCGTCCACCCCGGGGGTGGTGGCGGCGGGGCGGCCGACCCCGGTGGTGGCGAAGCTGCCGGCCCCGGGCTCTGTGGAATCTCAGGCTGGCCAGTCTGGTTGGTCTCGTCACTCAACGCTGCCATCTCCCTCCGTGGATGAAGCGGCCGTGCGAGCCTTCTTCGCCCACAGGCGCGAGATCCGCCTGCGTCTCATCTGTTGGACCCTGAATTCATACTCCCCAACCGCAAACCGCTCTCCGACAGAAGGGATCCGGCCGAGCCTGGTGAGGACCCACCCTGCGATGGTGTCGTACTCCGGCGACTCCTCCACCGGCAGCCCCATCTCGAGCGCGTCCTCGATGGGCAGTCCACCCTCGATGATCCACTCGCCGGGATTGACCGAAGTCACCAGCGCACGGTCTGGATCGAATTCGTCGGCGATCTCGCCGATGATCTCCTCGACGATGTCCTCGATGGTGATGAGGCCGGCGGTCCCGCCGTACTCGTCGACGAGAATGACCATGTGGTTGCGGGTGCGCTGCATCTCCGAGAGCAGCGGCAGGATGGGTTTCGTCTCGGGGATGAACGAGGGCTCGCGCATGAAGTCGGTGACGCACTCGTTGACCTTGCCCGAGGCGATGGGCCCCACGAGGTCCTTCAGCAGCAGAACGCCGACGATACGGTCGCGGTCTTCGTGGTAGATCGGCAGCCGGGACAGACCGCTACCCTGCATGATCGAGAGCCCCTCCTCGATCGTCGAGGTGTCCTCGGCAAGCCGCATGTCCACGCGGGGTACCATAACCTCGCGCGCGACGGTGTCGCCGAGCTCAAAGATCTCGGTGATCATGCGCTTCTCCTCCTCGAGAAGCGTCCCCTGCTCGGTGACGAGGAGCTTGATCTCCTCCTCCGAGACTCCCTCGCGACCCTGTCCTGGCTTGAGGCCGAGGAGCCGGCCGACGAGGTCAGCCGAGCGAGACAGAAGCCACACCACGGGTGCGAATGCGCGGGAGAGACCTGCGACAGGACGCGCCACCGAGACAGCGACGCTCTCGGCCTTCACGAGCCCGAAGCGCTTGGGAGTGAGCTCGCCGATCACGAGCGTCACGTAGGAGATGCCAACCGTCACGACCACAAGCGATAGCGGCCCGGCGATGCGGGCGAGCCAGCCCATGTGCAGCGACTGGAACCACAGCCGAAGCGGCTCCTCGAGCGTGACGGCGGTGAGCGCCGACGCGCCGAAGCCGACGAACGTGATGCCGACCTGGATAGCCGCAAGCATGCGGCTGGGATCCTCCATGAGAACCAGTGCGGCCTTCGCTCCGGAAGAGCCCTCGTCAGAGCGCTGTTTGAGCGCCGCTCGGCGCGCGGAGATGAGCGCGATCTCGGCGGCGGCGAACCAGCCGTTCACGAGGACGAGCGCCAGTATGAACGCAATCTCCAGGCCGACACGTGGCATAGCACTAACATTACCAGCCCCGGCCAGCGATAACCCGCACGCTCCAAGCGGCTCACACGCTCAATGACAAGCCGTCAATACCCGATAACTAGCTACGTCCGGCCAAATGGGCATCGCTGTCGCGTGGAGCAAGGAGTGTCGTGATCGCCGACCAGAACCACACGCAGTCCGTCGAGCAGGTGGTAAGGGCGCTCGCCACGGCGGCGCGCGCGCTGCGCCTGTACCCGGTGACAAGCCCCATCCCCGCCCAGTCGCTCGAGGCTGCTGAGAAGGCGGTCAACGAAGCGCTCGCCGAGGAGGACGTGCTGTGCCTCAACGTGCGGCGCGAGGGGCTGTCGTGGCGGGGCGAGCCGCTCGG
>CAYHCN010000092.1:0-6585 GCA_964354945.1 uncultured Eubacteriales bacterium | reverse complement strand
GATAACGCCCTTGCCCTTCTGGTTGATGATCGTGTCGATCGCGACGGCGGTCTTGCCCGTCTGGCGGTCGCCGATGATGAGCTCGCGCTGGCCTCGGCCGATCGGGATCATGGAGTCGACCGCGAGGATGCCGGTCTGCAGCGGTTCGTTGACACCCTGGCGCTGCACGACTCCGGGAGCCTTGAACTCGACGGGGCGGTAGCCCTCGATCCCATCGATGGGACCCTTGCCGTCGAGCGGCTCGCCGAGCGGGCTGACGATGCGGCCGAGCATGCCCTTGCCCGAAGGCACGCGGACGATGTTGCCTGTGGTGCGAACGGTGTCGTTCTCCTTGACCTTGATGTACTCGCCGAGGAGAACGGCGCCGACCTCGCGCTCGTCCAGGTTCAGGGCCATGCCCATGACGGTCTCGCCTGCGGAGGTCTCGAACTCGAGGAGCTCGCCAGCCATGGCGCCGCGAAGTCCCTCGACGCGGGCAATACCGTCGCCAACCTCGGCGACGGTGCCCACTTCGCGGGACTCCACGCTCGTCCTCAAAGCCTCCAGCTGAGACCGGAGTACAGCGTCGATGCTCGCGGCGGTGATGTCCGCCATCTAAGCACCACCTCCAGTGAGTGCGTTCGTGGACAGAACGGCGCGGGCGTTCTCGAGCTGCGAGCCGATGCTCGCGTCGATCCTGCGCCCCGCGGCGTCGATAACGATGCCGCCGATGATGCCCGGGTCGACCTTCTCCCGAAGGACGACGGTCCGGCCCATGTCGGCGGACAGCTTGTCCGAGATGGACTGACGGAGCGACTCCGTCAAGGGGATCGCCGTAGTGACATCGGCGACGACGATGTTGCGTCGCTCCTCGGCCACTCGGTCGTACGCTTCGACGACTGCGGGAAGCAGGTCGAAGTTCTCCTGCTCGACCATCACGGCAAGTGCGCCGTCGATGGCCGGATGCAGGGCGGGGAAGATCGAGCGAAGCACCGCGACCCGCTTGTCGGCGGGGAGTGACTCGTCGGCCATGGCCCCACGCAGATCGGCGTGACCGCGGACGACGAACATCACCTCGTCGAGCTGCCTGCCGACGGCGTCGACCGAGTTCTCAGTGGCGGCGGCGTCGAAGAGCACCCCGGCGTAGGTCTCGGTGATCTGCTTCGCAAGAGCCCTGCTAGTTCGCATTGATGCTCCCGGACTCGGCCAGGTACTTTGCGATGACCGCCTCGTGGTCGGCCTGGGACAGCTCGGTACCGATCAGCTTGCCGGCGACCGACACCGAGATGTCGGCCACAGAGCGCTGCAGGTCGGCGATGGCCGCCCGCTTCTCGCCCTCGATGGCCACGCGGGCCTTCTCGACCAGGGCCTCGGCGTCAGACTGTGCCTTCGCGGAAGCCTCTGCGAGCGTGGTGTCGGCGGCCGCCTTGGCTTGGGCGAGAATGGCGTTTGCCTCCTTGCGGGCCTCGGCGAGCTGAACCTTGTACTCCTCGAGCATGCGCTCCGCATCGATCTTGGCCTGCTCGGCACGCTCGAGCGACTCGCGGATGTTCTCGGCACGCTGATCGATCATTCCGGTGATCGCGGGCCAGGCGAACTTCGAGAGGATGAGCAGAACGAGCAAGAAAGAAATCACGGCGGGGATGAACTCGGCGGGCTTGGGGATGAGCGCGGCAGCGCCTCCCGCGGCCGCAGCCTTGGACACCGCCTCGCCCTCCGCCGTTCCCTCCTGCGCGAAGGCCATCGCGGTCATGGCGAAGAACGCCACGCCCACACTGGCTGCGACGAGAGTCCGACGAAGTCGGGTCAGCATTCGTTCCACGATGCCGTACCTCCGTTGAGGAACTAAGGGGCTGACCTGCTAAATCTTGCCCTGGACGATGATGCCGAGAACGAAGCCGAGAAGCGCGAGGGCCTCGGCGAACGCGGCACCCAGGATGAAGACGGTGAAGATGCGGCCGGCCATCTCGGGCTGGCGCGCAGTGGACTCTGCCGCCTTGCTACCGATCCAGCCGATGGTGAAGGCCGGCATGGTGACCGCGAGGCCGTACAGAAGAGCGAGACCGATGAACTCCACGATTCCTCCTTGCTTTTGGGCCCGGCCCCCTTAGACCGGACTCCCTTCCAACCTATCCGTACGCCGGCAGGTCGCCAGCGGACATACCTTCCTCAATGCCGACTAGTGCTCGTGGACGGCAAGACCGATGTAGACGGTCGTGAGCATGGTGAACACGTATGCCTGCACGAAGGCGACGAGCACCTCGAGCATGTACAGCGCGGTCATCAGGACCAGCCACCCCAACGAGGGCAGCGCGCCCAAGACGGCGCCCCCGCCGATGCCGTGTCCCGCAAGCAGCTTCTCGATCAGGCCCTCGGAGAACAGGGCGGTGAGTGTGGCGAAGATGCCCAGGATGATGTGGCCGGCGTACATGTTGGCGAACAGACGAACGGCCAGCGTGAAGATCCTGAGCGTCGCCGAGAAGACCTCGATGAACCACACGACGAGGTTGATCGGGAACGGCACCCCCTGCGGCGAGAAGCTCTTGATGTAGTTCCACGTGCCCTGGCTGCGAGCACCGGCTACGTTGAAGAAGACGAACACGATCGTGGACAGGGCCACGGTGACGCCCATGGTGCCGGTGCCGGGGCGAGCGCCCGGGACCAGCCCAACAAGGTTGTTGATCAGGATGAAGAAGAAAATGGACCCGATGAAGGGGAAGTACTTCTTCCCGTCCTTCTGGCCCAGAAGCTGTATCGAGATGTCGTTGCGAACGAATTCGGTGAGAGCCTCGACCATGCCCGCGAGCCGACCCTTGGGAACCAGCGCTGCGCGCCTCACCGCGAGGTACATCACGATTGCGAGGAGCAGGATCGCGACCATCATCCAGAAGATGTAGGTGGTAGCGACGAACTGGCCGAACTCGTAGGTCTGACCGTTGATCGAGACGCTGTTGAGGCTAGCAAGTAGGTGATCTACCTCTGCGCCGAGCTCGTTGAGCACGTCCACCCTGTCGATCCCCGTTCTCTACTCGGTCTGTCAGGTCTGCCGTCTCAGGATCAGCACCGCACCGATTGCGAACGCGGTGAAGAACCCTGCGACGACGGACACGCCGAACGTCGGAAACGCAACGGGGGCGACGGAGCGATACAGGAACATCACTCCTACAGCGATGACGAGACCGACCAGGATGCTCGCGAAGGCGATGCCCCACGCGACAGCCGCTCTGCTCTCGTCATAGAGCCAGACGGTCAACAGCAGGGGCGTGATGATGGCTGCGCCGAGCACGAAGCCCATCAGGGCCGCGAGCCAGCGCATGGCAAGAACAGCGCCCATGCCGGTTGAGATCACTGTGTCCGACTCCCCTACCCCTGGCCCCCAGTCGCCGCCACACATGGGCGACAGCCCGGGGTAGTCAACGCGGAATACTACATGAGCGCCTAGGGGGCAACAAGACGTAACATTCGCCGTTCGCCGATAGGCGGCAGGAAGTCGCAGCTGACCCGCGACGCACTACGCCGAATGACGGCCCGCGTGGGCGTCGGTGTCGATGAGACCGGCCTCTTCCTCGGTCACGTGGTGAGCAGCTTCGAACAGGCCCAGCCAGTACGCCATGGCCGCCGAGACCGCGAACAATCCCGCCATCGCGGCGATCTTGATGGGACCCGGCGCGTACCGGACTGCGTAGCCGCCGACGGCCAGGGCGATCGACCACACGTAGATGATGAGCACCGTCTGACGCTGGTCGAACCCGCGTCCAAGCAGCCGGTGGTGAATGTGCCCGCGGTCGGCTTCGCCGATCGGTCGCCCGTGTCGCCACCTGCGCACGATCGCGGATGCGGTGTCGAAGATCGGCACGCCGACGATGAGCAGTGGGACCGCCAACGCGATCGCGGCGGTCGTCTTCATGACGCCAAGCAGCGAGATAGTGGCGAGCGTGAACCCCAGGAACAGCGCTCCCGAGTCACCCATGAAGATCGACGCGGGATGGAAGTTGTACCGCAGGAAGCCGAGGCACGCGCCGATGAGAACTGCCGCGAGCACGGCCGCATCAAAGCGGTTGCCCTGCAGCGCAAGTACCAGCAGCGTGCCGCCCGCGATCGCCGAGACCCCCGCCGCGAGGCCGTCGAGGCCGTCGATGAGATTGATGATGTTGGTGAAGCCAACGATGTAGATGAGCGTCACGGGAATCGACAGCGTGCCCAGCGCAAGCAGCCCACCGCCGGCAGGGTTACCGATGTAGTCGATGCGCACGCCGGCGAACACGACGATCGCCGCTGCGGCGAGCTGTCCGAGGAACTTCACGCCCGGACTGAGGTTCCTCAGGTCGTCGACGAGCCCCACGAGGAACACCAGCGTCATCCCGCCGAGGATCGCGAGCACGTTCGCGCGCGTCCCCTCGACGATGATCGCTCCCCACCCGAAGTACACTTCGCCGACGTACTGGACTACGAGCGCGATCATGACGCCGAGGTAGATCGCCACACCACCCAGCCGTGACATCGGCGTGCGGTGCACCTTGCGAGCGTCGGGCTGGTCGACCAGGCCCCACCGGTTCGACAGGTAGCGCACGACCGGCGTGAGCACGAGCGTCACGACGCCCGCGATGATCGCGAGGAACAGGTAGTGCCGGAGACTCACGCCCCCGCGACCTCCTCGGACGGAACGAACCGCCGAGGAACGACGCCCGCCTCGGCGAGGAGCTCCTCGGACAGCGGATCGGGGTACGGCTCACGGAAGACAATCTCGGTCACGCCGCTGTTCAGTAGGATCTTGGCGCAGATCAGGCAGGGCTGGTGGGTGCAGTACGCAGTGGCGCCGTCGATGGCGATGCCGTGTTTCGCCGCTTGGATCACGGCGTTCTGCTCGGCATGGATGCCCCTGCAAAGCTCGTGCTTCTCACCGGAGGGGATGCCGAGCTGCTCGCGGAGGCAGCCTACCTCCTCGCAGTGCCGGACGCCGGATGGCGGACCGTTGTAGCCGGTCGCGAGGATCCGCTTGTCCTTCACCAGCACCGCGCCGATGTGGCGCCGCATGCACGTGGCACGCCCGCCCACCTGCTCGGCGATCTGCATGAAGTACTCATCCCAAGACGGTCGGGGCATCTCTCACGTCTCTCGTCGTTCGGGCGTGCTTCGAGGGAAAGCTACTTGGTTCCGTACAGCCGGTCGCCGGCGTCGCCAAGGCCGGGCACGATGTAGCCGTGATCGTTGAGGTGGTCGTCGATCGCGCAGACGTAGATGTCGACGTCGGAGCAGGACGACAGCACCTCGGCAAGACCCTCGGGTGCGGCGATGATGACCAGCAGCTTCACGGGGCCCGCGCCCTTCTCCCGCAAGAACTGCACCGCGGCCGCCGCCGAGCCGCCCGTGGCAAGCATGGGGTCGACGATCATGACGTCGCGCTCGGCGATGTCCTCGGGCAGCTTCGAGTAGTACGCGACCGGCTGCAGCGTCTCGGGGTCGCGGTACAGACCGATGTGCCCCACTTTCGCCGCAGGGATCAGCTCGAGGACCCCGTCGACCATGCCCAGCCCCGCGCGGAGCACCGGTACGACCGCGACCTTCTTGCCGGCGAGCACGAAGCTCTTGGTGTCGGTGATCGGCGTGGTGACGGTCGTCTCGGCGAGGCTGAAGTCACGCGTGGCCTCGTAGGCCTCGAGCATCGCCAGCTCTCGCACCAGCTCACGGAACTGCTTCGCACCCGTCTTGACGTCCCGCAGGTGGGTCAGCTTGTGCTGCACGAGGGGATGCGCCACCACGTGCACGCTTGGATGCGAGAGAGGGTCGGTCACGTGGACCTCCTTCGAGTCTCGATACGCTTCGCCGAACGGCGTCTCGCGCCGCGCGGGGCGGCCTACAGCTCAGGGTAGAGCGGATGCGCCTCGAGCAGGGCGGTGACGTCCGCGGCGATGGCGGAAAGCTTCTCGTCGTCGTCGCGGTTGAAGATCGCCTGTGCGAGGAGGCAGCCCACCGTGTGCGCTTCACCCTCGGTGAAGCCGCGGGTAGTGATCGCCGCCGAGCCTACCCGGATGCCGCTCGTGACGAAGGGGCTCTCGGGGTCGTTAGGGATCGCGTTCTTGTTGGTGGTGATGCCTACGCTCTCGAGGAGCTTCTCGGCGTCCTTGCCGGTGATGCTCGCAGGCCTCAGGTCCACGAGCACGAGGTGGTTGTCGGTGCCACCGGAGACCAGACGCAGCCCGCACTCGACCATTGCGTCGCCCATTGCCTTGGCGTTGATGACGACCTGGTCGATGTACTCGCTGAACTCGGGCTTGAGCGCTTCGCCGAACGCGACCGCCTTGGCAGCGATGACGTGCTCGAGCGGTCCGCCCTGCAGGCCCGGGAACACCGCCTTGTCGAGCACGGTGGCGTACTCCTCCTTGCACAGGACGAACCCGGAGCGCGGACCGCGAAGCGTCTTGTGCGTGGTGGAGGTCACGAAGTCGGCGGAGGGCACTGGCGAGGGATGCGCGCCCGTGGCGACGAGACCGGCGACGTGGGCCATGTCGACCATCAGAATCGCGCCGACGTCCTTGGCCACCGCGGCGAACCGCTCGAAGTCGATGACCCGCGGATATGCCGAGGCGCCCGCGATGATCATCTTGG
>CAYHCN010000091.1:0-6650 GCA_964354945.1 uncultured Eubacteriales bacterium | reverse complement strand
GTGCAGGGCGCGGCCTAGCACCACCCTTGTGAGCCGACGCGCCGTTAGCGGCCGCAGACGGCCAGAATCCATCGTTCGAAGGCGAGCCGGGGATCCCGGCTCGTTTTCATATCCGCCTCCGTGGCGGCGGCCTTCCTCAACAGATCCGCCGGCTCGCCCGCGTTGAAGCGCCGCGCGTACTGCGGGATCCGCCGGACCTGCCACTCCTGACGCCCCAGGGTAGCCGCTAGCGCCGATGCAGAGTCACTCCCCCGGCGAGCGAGGGTCTGTGCGGCGACCAGCTCGCGCATCCTGCGCACGGCCATCGCATGCAGCGCGTATACCGACTCGCCCTCGTCGATCAGGTCTCGCTCGAGCACGAGAGCCTCAGTCGCGTCGCGCGACGCAAGCGCATCGAGGAACTCGTACAGGGAGGTCGGCGCGCTCGTGGAGAGGACCTCGGCGATGTCGGCCCTCGTCAGGCTCTCGCGGATGCCAGCGAACGATACCGCCTTGCTGACCTCGATCTCCAGACGGCGCAGGTCGTTGCCCACAGCCTCGAGCAGCAGCTCCACGCCGTCGCGATCGACCTGGCGGCCCTTGGAGGCGAACATCTCGCGAACGTAGTCGGGATAGTCCCGCTTCTCGGCCTTGTACTCGGCGACTTGCCCCGACTTCTCGACGGCCTTGTACAGCTTCGACGCCTTGTTCACCTTCGCGGCGACGAGAACCAGCGTCGTGAAGGGAGCCGGATCGCCGGCATACGCCGCGAGACGGTCCATCGCAGGTGCCGGGAACTTCTCGACGTTGCGCACGACGACGAGGCGTCGCTCCGAGTCGAACGGGAAGGTGTTGCACGCGGCGATGATGTCGTCGATGTCGGCGCTGTCCGCGTCGAAGGTGTCGGAGCTGAAGTCCAGGTCGCCGAAGTCCGCAAAGCGTGCCCGAAGGCGGGCCAGGGCGCGTTCGAGCAACACGGGCTCGGGTCCGTGTATCAGGTAGGCGAGCTTGAGGTCGGCGACAGAGGCCACGTGAGTCCTCAGCGGTGGGCATGCGGGTCGGGAGGCAATTCTCGCACACTCGCCTTGCAGTATCGTGGGATACGCCGCATCACGAGAAAGCGAGGAAGACGGTCGTGCCCGAGGCGCTGGATATCGCACTGCTCTGGGTCCTGCCGCTCGTTGTCGCCATCACCGCGATCGGCGTCGGCGTGCTCGCCTACGAGGCCCGCCACGTGCGCGTGGTGCGCGAGAACGTCGACGTTCACCGCCTGCCCGAGGTGCTCGACGGCTTTCGCATCGTCTTCATGTCCGACGTCCATGCGGGCCCCTACTTCGGGCACCGGCGCATGCGGATGCTCGTGAACCTCGTCGACCACCTCGAACCCGATGCGCTGATCCTCGGCGGTGACTACGTGGGGGGACGGCGCGACGGGGCGTCCACCTTCTATCCTCACGCCTCCGACTTCCAAGCTCGGCACGCCAAGGTCGCAGTCCTCGGCAATCACGACGTATGGGAGGGCGCGGACGAGGCCCGTGCCGGACTGCGGAGGGCCGGTTTCGACCTCCTCGAGAACCGCAACGTTCGAATCGACGTCGACGGTGCGGTCGTGGCGATCGCGGGCGTCGACGACCTCTACACCGGCCAGCCCTCCGTCGCGCTTGCCGCCAAGGGCATCGAACCCGACGACTATGCCATCCTCGTCTCGCACAACCCCGACGTCTTCCGCACGATGCTCGAGCACACCGAGGGGCTTTGGGACCTTGGCCTCGGCGGCCACACACACGGCGGTCAGATGACATTCTCCAAGCAGCGAGCCGAGGATCCGCCGCAACACCACCGTTTCCGCAGCGGGTGGTTCACCGAGAACGGCATCCCAACGCTCATCAGCAACGGCGTCGGTACGGTAATGCTCCCCCTGCGATTCCAGACGCCGCCCGAAGTCCACGTGCTGACGCTTCGGAGCCGCCCGTAGGGTAGGATGCGCTCAGCCCCGCCGGCTTCAGCCAAGCGAGACCCGCTAGACGCGAGGCGTGGAACCTGTGCGGGTTGGGAAAGTCATCCGTGAGGGTCGGATACGAGCAGGTAACCCCTGCCGCTGAGAGGAGAGCGCACATGGCCGACGAGACACTTCGCGCAGTCGTGGCCCTATTCGACGACGCCGATGCCGCCGAGAAGGCTCTCGAGAACGCGCAGGACATCGGTATCGAGGAGGGCATCCTCATCAACCGCGATGCCGAGGGCAAGGTCCATCAGCATCTGGCCAACCTGCCCGACATCGGCGCAGCTGCCGCGGTGGGCGCGGGGATCGGCGCGGTCGGCGGTGCGATCCTCGCAGCAGTGTTCCCCGTGTCGGTGCTCGGAATCGGACTTGCCGCCGCACTCGCCGGCGCCGCCGGCGGCAGCATCATCGGATCGGGCACCGTTGCGATCAAGGACGAGATCGTGGAGCGCCGCGCGTTCCGCGATGTGGCCGAGGAGCTTCAGCCCGGGCAGTACGCGCTCATCGTCGTGATGAAGCCCGAGCCAGCCTTGGCATTCGAGCCCGGTGCGTTCGCCGCGACCAAGGTTTGGACCGAGGACCTGCGCAGCGAGGATTCGAGCGACGAGCCCGCGATCTAGCGCGTAGCCCTTCAGCTCGGCACGCATCATGGGACGGACGGTCTCGGCCGTCCGTCCCGTTCAGTTCTTCCGGGCCCAGTCGCGGGGGTCGATCTCGATGTCGCCCAGTCGGTCGGTCCGCAGGACCTTCACTCGGCGCCGCTCCAGTAGTTCGAGCGTGCTGGGCTTGGGATGACCGAACCGGTTGCCTGCTCCGACGCTGATCAGCGCCTCGTCCGGCGTCAGCGCGTCGAGTTCGCCATCGGTCACGCAGCCCGCACTACCGTGGTGCCCCACCTTCATCACGTCGACATCGGGCAGCCTCCCCTCTCGCTGCAGAGCCTCCAGAACCTCGCTCTCGGCGTCTCCGGTGAGCAGCGCCGAGAACCCCGCCGCGCGGGCGAGGATCACGACACTGCCTGCGTTTCCCTCCTCACGTCCGACTGGCGGTGGCCAGAGCACGTCGAGCCGCCACCGGCCGCACTGGAGGACGTCACCGGATGCAAGGACGGTGAAGCCGGCTTCCGCATCGCGCTCCTCACGGGGTGGGCCGCGGTAGAGGGTGCCCACCGACACGACGCCCTTGAGCCCGCCCAGGCCCCCGTCGTGGTCCGCGTGCTCGTGGGTGATGACCACGGCATCCAGGCGGCGGATTCCGTTGCGGGCCAGCGCGTGCCGAACGTCGACGGACGATGGACCTGTGTCGATGAGGACGGTCCGCGGGCCGTCGCGAACCAGGATCGCGTCCCCTTGGCCGACGTCGAGAACCGTGAGCGTCGCCGCGCGGGCTGCGTCGAAGGGCGAGACCACCACGAACGCGAGCACGCAGACCACGGCGAGCGCTCCCCCGCGGGCGGCGCGCTTCGTGGGCGCCGGCCACGTCGCCCACAGCAGCGCCGCGACCCCGAGAAGCAACGCCAGCGCCGCCGTCCCGCCTCCCGTCGACGGCACCGCGGCGCGGGGCAGCCGAGCGAGACGGTGCGTGATCTCGCACGCGATGCCCAGCAGCGCTCCGTCCACCCGCAGGAGTAGGAGGCCGAGCGGGCGTACAACCGCCGAGATCGCCAGCCCGAGAAGCCCGAACGCGATCGAGAACTCCACGAGCGGGCCGACGAGCAAGTTGGCCAGCGGCGAAACGACCGAGACCATGCCGAAGGTTCCCGACGTGATCGGCAGCGTCACCGCGCACGCCACCAACGTCATCGACATCGGTCCCGCGAGCCCACCGGCTTTCGGTGGCAGAGCTTGCGATACCCATCGCTCGCCGAGCCGCCCGAGCACGATCAGCCCGGCGACCGCGAGCACCGAGAGCCGGAACCCCAGATCGAACGCGGTCGGTGGCCACAGCAGGAGCATCGCGCACGCCGCGATCGCGAGACCGGCGGTGGGGTCGCTACGTCGGGACAGGAGCGGGCCAACGAACGCGACGGACGCCATCACCCACGCTCTGACCGCTGAGGTCTGGACGCCGCTGAACACGACATAGGTGCCGCACGTCGCCGCGATCAGCACTGCCCGGCTGCCGGGCCGCATCCCAACGGACAGGGCGACGGAACCGATGCACGCTGCCACGACGACCAGGTGGCTTCCCGAGACCGCCACGAGATGGGTGAGCCCACAGGTGCGGAAATCGTCATCGAGCGGTGTGTCCGTCAGCCGCCGCCGGTCTCCTGTGACGACACCGGCCAGCAGCGCACCCGCCTCTCCTGCGACAGTGTCTGTGCGCCCCCGCGCCCAGGCTCTCAGCGGTAGCAGGACTCCCCTAAGGCTGCCGGCACGCTCTCGCCCCCGCACGACCCGGATCCGCACGCGGCCTCTGGCTCCCTGCTGGTGTAGCCGGCGTCCGCCCTCATCGAGTTTCACTGGCGTGACACTCCCCACGCCTTCTACCAGCTCGCCCGCCTCGGGCACGACCTCGGCCGGCCACTGCGCCACGTACTTCCGACCATCCACGGTGACAGGCGATGACGCGCCGAACGCACCAGTGGAGGCGTCGCCGATCACCTCGAGTACGACGGCAGACGAACGCGCGGCGCCACCCGGCACGGGCCAGCCCGACCACACCAGAAGCCCCGCCGAGAGCCCCGCGACCACGCCGATCACTGCGAGTGTCACGCCCCCTCGGCGCACGGCGACCGCGGTCACGATCGCGAACCCGATTCCCGCGCACGCCTCGGCCAGGACGGGCGCACCACCTCGCGCTGCAGCGGAGCGCACCACCGCCGCGGCAGCGACGAGCGCCTCCCACCTCACCCGCTCGGCGACGAGGATGCCGACCCACGCACCGATTGCCAGCCACACGAGCGGCGAGATCGATGGCCGGACGGGGGGCGGCCGCTCATCGGACACAGACGAGGTCCTTCAACGCGTCGAGCTTCTTCGGGCCGATCCCTGCGACTCGCCCGAGGTCCTCGACGCTCGCGAACGGCCCGTTGGCCTCACGGTCGGCGACGATCTTGGCGGCCGTCGAGGGCCCCACCCCGGGCAGCGTGTCCAGGAGGGCCGCGTCGGCGCTGTTGAGATCGATCGGACCGCTCGCCGGGACGCCGGAGCTGGTACCGCCGGTCGCCGGGGCGGGCTGAGCCGAGGGCGGGCCGGCCTTCGCGAACTCGTCCTTCGTTGGCACGACGATCTGCTCGCCGTCCTGTACCGGGCGTGCGAGGTTCACCGCCTGCGGCGCCGCGTTTCCCAGCACGCCCCCCGCCGCCTCGAGCGCGGTTGTCACCCGCGCACCCGCAGGCAGCTCGTACACGCCCGGTCGGCGTACGGCGCCCACCACGTGCACCCACAGCGCGGCGGCGGCCGTGGTGGTCTGGGACTCCGCGGTAGCGGCTGAGGCGCCCGGGTCGCCTGCGGCGTGCGCTTCACTTCGGGTCGCGAGCTGCACGGCCTCGGCGCCGGACCCGTCGCGGGGCCACCACCGCCATGCCGCAAGCGCCACGAGCAGCGCACACGCGACAACTGCCGCCAGAATCACCGAGTCGGGAACCCGCTCGAGACCGGCTCGGCGAGCGATGGCGCGAAGGCGCTGCCTCCACGTGTCGGGCATGAGAAACCCCCTCCGCACGTGCAGACGGCGAAGGGGGCGTCGTCACATCGTATTCAGCAGGAACTCAGGGCACGGCCATTCCTGATGGCGAAGGTAGTTGTCTCGGCTTGCCGGCATCCAACCGACAGCCTGCCTCGCAAGCGCTGTCCTACCCTGCGACTACCACACTGACGAGCTTACCGGGCACGACGACCACCTTCTTGACGTCCTTGCCCTCGACGTACTGGCTGACCGTGGTCAGGGCGACGGCGATAATGACCTCGTCGGCGAGCCCGACCTCGACGGTCACGCGGCCGCGAACCTTGCCGTTGACCTGGACCGCGAGCTCGACCTCCTCGGCAGCCGCTGCCGAGGGGTCCCACTCCGGCCAAGCCTGGCGGTGCACCGAGCCATCATGACCCAGCACGACCTGCCACAGTTCCTCGGCGACATGCGGAACGAAGGGTGCGAGCAACAGCACGAGCGTCTCGGCGACCTGCTTCTGGAGGGCTAGGTCCCGACGTGAGGGCTCGACCTCGCGGCGGTAGTCGTACGCGGCATTGACGAGCTCCATCATCGCCGAGAGGGCCGTATTGAATTGGAAGCGTTCGACGTCGTCGGTGACCTTGCCGATGACGCGATGCATCTCTCGGCGAAGCGCCTTGGTCGCGGGATCGCCCGCAGCCGTGATGCCACATGAGGAGGCCAGGTCGTCGGCGACGTCG
The DNA here is from genome assembly GCA_964354945.1 of uncultured Eubacteriales bacterium. GTDB lineage: Bacteria > Actinomycetota > Coriobacteriia > Anaerosomatales > CAVXGS01 > CAVXGS01. The sequence goes on along the minus strand of CAYHCN010000091.1, from coordinate 317 downwards.
TCGGCAAGACGCCACACGCGGCCGATGAACCGCCACATGCCGTCGAGGCCCTCGAAGCTCCACTCGAGATCCTTCTCAGGAGGCGCCATGAAAAGGATGTACGCACGCAGCGTGTCCGCCCCGTACCTCGCGATCATGTCCTCGGGCGCGACCACGTTGCCCTTCGACTTCGACATCGTCTCGCCGTTGAGCTTGACCATCCCCTGGGTCAGAAGGTTGGTGAAGGGCTCGCCTGCGGTGATGAGGCCCATGTCGCGAAACACCTTGGTGAAGAACCGCGAGTACAGCAGGTGAAGGATCGCGTGCTCGATGCCGCC
>CAYHCN010000090.1:0-6671 GCA_964354945.1 uncultured Eubacteriales bacterium | reverse complement strand
AAGCGCTGGTGGGTTTGGGTACTCGTCGCGTCACTCGTCGCGCTGGCGCTCGGATCCGGCGTCGCGTGGTTCGTGCAGCAGCAGAAGATCGACACCGCTGAGAAGGAGCTTGCCTCGCTCAAGAGCAAGGCGGCGCTGCTCGAACAGGACCTCGGCGACACGAACAAGGCGCTCGACGCAGCGATCGCCGAACGCGACAAGCTGGAGCTCGCGGCTGCGGGTGGATCCTCGACCGCCACCTCGACGACGACGACGCCAGGCTCGGGGAACCCCACCGCCGCACCTTCACCCACACCGAAGCCCAAGCCGGCACCGGTCACCGGCAAGCGCTTCGGCTACATCAGGAAGTTCGAGACGAAGAGCGGCACGGTCTACGTCACGATGGACCAGGCCGAGTTCCTGACCGGAAAGGCCGCAGCCGCGGCTGCAACTGCCCACGGTGACGAGTCTCCGCCGCCGAACGACTACTACATCGTGAACGACAACCGTCAGCTTCGGACGTTTCCAATCGCCAAGTCAGTGAAGGTGACGCTCACGACCGAGCCCGACAACGTGAACCCGGATGGCTACGCCTCGAACCTGTCTACGCTCATGGGTGCCTTCAGCGGCGCGAAGCCTGCGCTGAGGAACGCGAGGATGTCGCCGTACTGGTTCACGCTCAAGAACGGGGTCGTGACGGCACTCGAGGAGCAGTACCTGCCGTAGGCCCGCGCGCGAAGTCGCCACGGCGTCGGCGGCGCGCGTCTACCTCTTGCCGGACCGTTTACGGCCTCCCCCGTACGTGCTCCCACGGCGGGCGCCCTGCTTGAGTCGGCCGAGCACCTCGTCGGCAGTGGACGACTCGATCTCAGCCCTCAGCTTCACGACCTGATCGCGGAGCCGAGCCGCGGTCTCGAAGTCGAGGTTCTCGGCGGCGGACGCCATCTCGTCTTCCATCGACGACAGCAGCCGCAGAACGTCCTCGCGGGGCAGTTTCGATAGCTCCTTCGCGGCCTCGGCGGCGCTCGTGAGCTCCTCGCCCTCGCGAACGTACTGCACGATGTCGGAGATCGCCTTGCGGATGGTCTGGGGCTCGATGCCGTGCTCCTCGTTGTACGCGACCTGCAGGGCACGCCGGCGGTTGGTCTCGTCGATGGCGAACTGCATCGAGTCGGTGACCCTGTCGGCGTACATCAGGACCTGCCCCGAGACGTTGCGCGCCGCTCGGCCGATCGTCTGGATGAGCGAGCGGAAGTTGCGGAGGAACCCCTCTTTGTCCGCGTCGAGAATTGCGACCAGCGACACCTCGGGAAGGTCGAGCCCCTCGCGGAGCAGGTTGATGCCCACGAGGCAGTCGTACGTGCCCTTGCGAAGGTCCCGCAGAATCTCAACCCGCTCGAGGGTGCCGATGTCGCTGTGGAGGTAGGCGACCTTGAGCCCCTGGTCCTGGAGGTAGTCGGTGAGGTCCTCGGCCATCTTCTTGGTGAGCGTGGTGACCAGCACGCGCTCGTCCTTGGCGGCGCGCTCTTTCACCTCGTGGATCAGGTCGTCGACCTGGTTCTTGGTGGGTTTGACGACGATCTCCGGGTCGATCAGGCCGGTGGGACGGATGATCTGCTCGACGACCTGCTCGGAGACACGAAGCTCGTAGTCGCCCGGCGTCGCGGAGACGTACACGTACTGCTTGACCCGCTGCTCGAACTCGTCGAACCGAAGCGGACGGTTGTCGAGAGCGCTGGGGAGCCGGAATCCGTGCTCCACGAGGGTGATCTTGCGGCTCCTGTCGCCTTCGTGCATCCCTCGGATCTGGGGCACGGTCACGTGGCTCTCGTCGATGATGCACAAGAAGTCGTCAGGGAAGTAGTCGATCAGCGTATTGGGCGGCTCCCCCGGCGAACGACCGTCGAGGTGGCGGGAGTAGTTCTCGATCCCGCTGCAGAACCCCATCGTCTCGAGCATCTCGAGATCGTAGTTCGTGCGCATCTCGAGGCGCTGCGCTTCGAGAAGCTTGCCCTCCGCCTTGAACTGCGCGAGACGCTCGTTGAGTTCGTCGCGGATCGTCTGGAGCGCCGCCTCGAGCTTGGGCCTCGCCGTGACGTAGTGGGTCGCGGGCCAGATGGGGATCGAGTCGAAGTGCCGAAGCACCTCCCCGGTGAGTTGGTCGACCTCGGAGATGGACTCGATGTCGTCGCCGAACAGCTCCACGCGGATGGGGTGGTCGGCGTAGGGCGGGAACACGTCGATGACGTCACCTCGGACGCGGAACATCCCCCGCCCCAGGTCGTAGTCGTTGCGGTCGTACTGGATCTCGATGAGATCCCGGATCAGCTGGTCGCGGTCGTAGCCCTTCTCCAGGTCGAGGAACGCCGCCATGCCGGCGTAGTCCTCCGGCGAGCCAATGCCGTAGATGCAGCTCACGCTGGCCACGACCACGACGTCCCGCCGAGACAGCAACGCCGCCGTCGCGGCGTGGCGCAGCTTCTCGACCTCCTCGTTGATCGAGGAGTCCTTCTCGATGAACGTGTCGGTAGTGGGAACGTACGCTTCGGGCTGGTAGTAGTCGTAGTACGACACGAAGTAGACCACGGCGTTGTCGGGCAGGAAGTCCTTCAGCTCGGAGGCGAGCTGGGCGGCCAGCGTCTTGTTCGGGGCCATCACGAGCGTCGGCTTCTGCACCCTCGCGATCGTCTCGGCCATCGTGAACGTCTTGCCCGAGCCGGTGACGCCGAGCAGCGTCTGATACCGCAGGCCGTCTTCGATGCCCGTGGATAGCTCGTCCACCGCCTTGGGCTGGTCGCCGGCGGGCTCGAATGCCGCGACAACGCGGAACGGACTGCTCCCCCCAGTGGTCTTGGGAAGCTCGATATGCCGTTGCTGTGTCACTCACTGCCTCCAGTCGGGGAACGCGTCCGGATACAGGGCCACGTAGCGGTCCCTGCCACGCACGACCCTCAGTACGTAGTGCTTCGTCTCGGGGAAGGCAATCGCGTCCCGGATATCGCCGCCCGCTGCGACCCACTTGTCGGCGTGACGCAGTCCCGCGTTGTACGCCGCAAGGGCCGCCTCGATCTCGTGATAGCGCTCGACCAGGTACCGGTAGTACGCGGTCCCGTACTCGATGTTCACCTCGGGATCCGAGAGGTCTTCAGGCGGATACCGCTTCGCGTCGACCATCTCCCATCGTGCGAGCTGCTCGGCTGTCGACGGAAGGACCTGCATGAGACCGACGGCGCCCTGCGCCGACCGCACGTCCGGCTCCCAGCTGCTCTCCGCATTGATGATCGCGGCGACGAGGTACGGGTTGACCTGGTGTCGCTTGGCCGATTCCTCGATGAAGTCCCCGTATTGCAGCGGGTAGTACATCCGCTGCCAAGTCGAGGGGCCACGAAGGAACAGCAGCGTCAGGATCGCCAGGAAGCCGACGACGCCGAGAATGATCCAGCGACCTACTCCACGAGAGCTAACCCGCATGAGGCTTCACGGCCTCGTTCCAGACTCGCTCGACCTCGCGCCGGAGGTCGTCGACCGACCCGGTGTTCTCGATGACCTGGTCCGAAAGCGCCTCGCGCTCCGCATCGCTCGCCTGCCGAGACACCCGCGTACGCGCGTCGGCCTCCGACATGCCCCCAGAGACCGCTCGATCAATGCGCTGCTCCTCCGGTGCCGAGATCGCGACGACCAGATCGGCCATCTCCCCGAAGACCGGCGCCTCGACGAGCAGGGGCACCTCGATGACCACGACCTGAGGCGGCTGTGGGAGCAGCCTGAGGTCGGCGAGCGCCGGGCCCACCTCGCGCGCGACTGCAGGGTGCATTATCGCGTTCAGCTTCAGGGTGTGCGCCGCCGAGATGAATGCGATGGCCGCAAGAGCAGCGTGGTCGATCGAATCGTCGTCGCGAAAGGCTTCGGGGAACTCCATCGCCACGGCCTCGATAACGTGCTGATTCGACTCGAGGAGCCGCTTCGCGATTTCATCGAGATCGAGCACCACGGCGCCGAGATCCGCCATCATCGCGGCCGCCAACGACTTGCCCGCGCCCAGACCGCCTGTCACTGCGACAACATACATGCTGCGGATCCTTCCGCCGGCGACAACACCTGACCAGACCGTACCCCTCAGCGTAGCGCATCAGTCTGACGAGGGAGGGCACCGACGACCGCGTGCCGGAAAGCAACGGGGCCGGAAGCGCGCTTCACGCCTCCGGCCCCGGTTCGATTCGAGAGTACCGACTAGTCGGTGGTCTCTTCTGCCTCCTCGGCGGGAGTCTCCTCGGCATCCTCTTCGGCGCTCTCGGACTCGTCGACGGCAGGCTCCTCCTCGGCCGCAGGCTCCTCCTCGACGGCGTCCTCTGCCGCAAGATCGCCGTTCTCCTCGGCGAGCTCGACCTCGGCCTCGATCGCGACGGCCTCGAGCACCTCGGCGACCTCGACGGCCTCCTCGGCCTCCTCGGCCTCGACAATGGCGATCTCGACAGCCTCCACCGCGACCTCAGCAGCCTCGTCGGCCAGCTCGCGGGCCTCGAGGGCCTCCTCGACTGCCTCCACGGCCTCGTCCTCGGGTATGTCACCGTTCTCGGCAGCGACGACCGCGGCGACCGCGATGTCCTCGGCGACCTCGGCGATGACCTCGGCCTCAACAGCGACCTCGAGAGCGACCTCAGCCTCGCCCTCGGCGGCGACGGCCTCCTCGATCTCGAGCTCGGCGATCTCGGCGGCCTCCTCGGCGGCTTCCTCGATCTCCTCGACCTCGGCCTCCTCGCGACCGGCGATCTCAATCTCGATGCCGAGCGCCTCAGCGGCGGCACGCATCGACAGCGAGATGCGACGACGGTCGAGATCGACATCCATGACCTTGACGTGGACCTTCTCGCCCACGTGGGTTACCTGGTCGGGAGTCTCGACGTGGCCCTTGGCCATCTCGGAGATGTGCACGAGACCCTCGACACCACTGCCCAGCTCGACGAACGCGCCGAACGGGACGAGCTTGGTGACGGTGCCCTCGATGATCGCGCCGACGGGATAGTCCGCGACGAGCTGGCGCCACGGGTCCTCGGTGGTCTGCTTCATACCGAGCGAGATGCGCTCGCGCGACAGGTCGACGTCGAGCACCTGGACCGACACCTCGTCGCCCACCTTGACGACCTCGCTCGGGTGGTTGACATGGCTCCACGACAGCTCGGAGATGTGCACCAGACCGTCGATGCCGCCGAGGTCAACGAATGCACCGAAGTCGACGATGCTCGAGACGGTACCCGGCAGGATCATGCCCTTGGTGAGCTTGGAGAGGATCTCGGCGCGCTCGTGCTTGCGGCCCTCTTCGAGGACGACGCGGCGCGAGAGCACGACGTTGTTGCGGTTGCGGTCCATCTCGATGACCCGCGCCTCCAGCTTGGTGCCCGTGTAGCTGGTGAGGTCCTTCACACGGCGAAGGTCCACGAGCGATGCCGGCAGGAAGCCGCGCAGGCCGATGTCGAGGATGAGACCGCCCTTGACGACCTCGATGACTTCGCCCTCGACGTTCTCGCCGGAGGTGAACTTCTCTTCGATCTTGCCCCAGGCGCGCTCGTACTCGGCGCGCTTCTTGGAGAGGATCAGGCGGCCGTCCTTGTCCTCCTTCTGGAGAACCAGGGCCTCGACCTCGTCGCCGAGAGCGACGATGTCGGCGGGATTGGCGTCCTTGCGAATGGACAGCTCACGAGCGGGAATGACGCCCTCGGACTTGTAGCCGATGTCGAGCAGGACCTCGTCCCGCTCAACCTGAACGATGGTCCCGTGGACGAGGTCGCCCTCGTCGAAGTCGGTCATCGTCTCGTCGATGAGGGCGGCCATCTCCTCATCGGTGTAGCTGGTCTGCTCTACGATGCTCTCTTCGGCAGAACCCTGGTCGTACTGCTCGTCGGTCACGCTTGCGGACCCCTTCCACATTGGGGCCCCACACATGTACTCGTCGACTACGGTCAGTTCGAATCGTCGCCTACAGGAGAAGATCCTCGCCTACAGCTGTCCATACATGTCACGGGGGCCGTTCCGGTCACGCCGTCGGGTGTGTCTATTCCCGACAGCAGACGGACAGTATAGCGGTGGGCGTGTGCGAATGCCAGAACGCGACGCGCTCGTCAAGTGCGCTGTCGCTCGGAGCCGGCCCCTGAGCTACTTCGCAGCCGCCCAGTTCGGGCCAGACGCCACTGAGACCTCGAGCGGGACCGCCATCTCCACCACGCTTCCCATGGCCTCCCGGGCCATCATCGAGAGCGCGTCGAGTTCCTCGGTGGGCGCCTCGAAGACCAGCTCGTCGTGGACCTGGAGCACCATGCGGCTCCGGAAGCCCTCGGCGCGCAGCCGCCGGTCGACCTCGATCATCGCCAGCTTCATGATGTCGGCCGCCGTCCCCTGCATGGGGTGGTTCATCGCGGTGCGCTCGCCGAACGCCCGCAGGTTGTAGTTGCTGCTCTTGAGCTCGGGCATCCGCCTCTTGCGCCCGAACATCGTCGCCGAGAACCCGTCGCGATACGCGCTCGCTACCGACTCGTCGAGGAACGCGCGCACGCCCGGGAACGCCGCGTAGTAGCGGTCGATCATCGCCTGGGCCTCTGCTCGTCCGATGCCCAGCGATTCGGCCAGCCCGTGCGCGCTCTGCCCGTACACGATCCCGAAGTTCACCGCCTTCGCTCGCGAGCGGAGGCCCGCGTCGA
>CAYHCN010000089.1:0-6689 GCA_964354945.1 uncultured Eubacteriales bacterium | reverse complement strand
CTGCGATAGCGCAATGATTGGGACGTGCAGCTCTTTCGCTGAGATATCCCGAGGGCTGAAGATCCTGGCGAAAGAGCTGCACGTCCCCATCATTGCGCTATCGCAGCTGTCGCGAGAGGTCGAGAAGCGCGCCGGCAAGCGCCCGCAGCTCTCGGACCTCAGGGAGTCGGGTGCGATCGAGCAGGACGCCGACGTCGTCATGTTCATCGACCGCAACACCGATCCGCGCGACGACGACGAGGAGCGGCCGGCCCGCGGTACGGCGGAGCTGATCGTGGCCAAGCACCGCAACGGTCCGACCTCGAGCCTCCCGCTCATCTTCAACGAGCGGTTCACGAAGTTCCTGCCCCTGACCAAAGACGCGTAGCCCCGAGGGCGGGGAGCCCGCTCCTCAAGCTCGGGAGTGTGCATAGCCAAGAGCGCGATGAACCCTTCTCTCGCAGGAACACGCGTGTTCGTGTCGAATTGGCGGACACTCGACAGACCGACCTCCGGAAGAGGGGAATGCGCATGCTGCAGCCACGCGATGAGATGCTCGGCCGTCTGACCAACAGCCTCGGCGCCCTGGTCTGGGCAGGGACGTTCGTGGGCCACGAGGCTGGGGTGTCGTTCGTCATCCACCATCACAGTGTGGCGGACATGTCGTGGGACGAGCTCGAGACGAGCGACGACCCCGTCGCACTCGCCCGTGAGCGGCTTGCAGCAGCGACCGCCGGGTAGGGCTGGGTTCGTCGGCCCCTCGGGGCTCGACGGGGGGAGTGTACGGCGTCAGTCAGGCGCCGACGCAGGCGTACTCGCCGAAATCGGAGTACGCTTGCAGCTCACGACCCTCGTCGAAGGCGACAAACATGAAGCATGTCCGATTCGCATCCGCTGTCCGCATCATCATCTCGCTCGCACTCGTGCTGACCCTCGTCGGGGTCACCGGCTGCGGCAGCAAGAAGTCGAGCACGTCGACTACCCAGAAGCCCGCGCAAGGCCAGACGGCCAAGCAAGCGCTTCCCACGGCGCAGTCCGCGCTCGCGACTACGGCGCCTGACGCGAAGCTGCTCCTCATTCAGACCGCGCAGGCCGTCTCGACGACGTCGACTCCGGTGTGGGCGTACCTGTTCGGTTCGCCCAAGACCGAGAAGCTGTACGTGGTCCGCGTCTCCAACGGTGCCGCCATGCCGGCCCAGGAGTACGGCTCGGCCAAAGACCTCGGCAAGTTCGAGTGGGACAAAGTGCCCAACCTCGACCAGTGGAAGATCGACAGCAACGAGGCGTACGACCGGGCATACAAGGCGAGCGGCGCCAAGACGCAGCCGCCTCAGTACGTCATGGGCATGCTCACCTACGTCCCGAAGACCGAACAGACCTCGACTGCCGAACCGTTCGTATGGGCAGTCCAGTTCGATCCGGGGCAGAGCGGCGCCACGCCCAACGTCATCGACGTGAACGCCACTACAGGCGCGACGAAGGTGCAGCCCGCGGCCCAGCAGTAACGCTTCGGGTATTCTCCTTCGGGGCCAACCGAGGAGCTGGAGCACACACATGCCGCGTCATAAGGTCGTCATCGTCGGCGCCGGGCCCGCCGGCATCTTCGCGGCGCTCGAACTCGTTCGCCGAGGCATCACCGACATCCTCATCGTTGAGAAGGGCAAGACGCTCACGAAGCGCAACTGCCCCGCGCGCCAGACTGCCTGCGTGAAGTGCAAGGTGTGCGACATCATGACCGGGTGGGGTGGCGCCGGCGCGTTCTCCGACGGGAAGCTCACGCTGACGCCCGACGTGGGCGGGTGGCTCGGCGACTACATGCCGAGACCCGAGCTGGAGCGACTGCTCGAGTACGCCGACAAGCTGTGGATCGAGTTCGGTTCGCCATTAGAGGTGCACGGGCCCGATCCGGCGACTGCGGCGAGGCTCGAGAAGCAGGCGACGCTCGTGGGGATGCGTCTCGTGCCGATGACGATCCGGCACATCGGCACCGACCGCTCGCCTGACGTGCTCGAGGCGATGCGGGTGTGGCTTGTCGACCACGGGGTCCAAGTTCGCACGACGTGCGCCGCCGCGAAGATCCTCGTCGACGGTGCGCGCGTGTCCGGCGTGGAGCTCAACACCGGTGAGGTCGTCGAGGCGGACTACGTCGTTGCGGCTCCCGGGCGCGAGGGCGCCGACTGGCTTGCCGAGCAGGCCGGCCACCTCGGCCTGGCACTCGTGAACAACGCCGTCGACATCGGCGTGCGCGTTGAGTGTCCGGCACCGATCATGGAGCCGCTCACCGACCCGCTCTACGAAGCCAAGCTCATCTATCACACGCGGTCGTTCGGCGATCAGGTCCGCACCTTCTGCATGAACCCCTACGGCGAGGTCTCAACCGAGAGCTACGGCGATGTGGTCACCGTGAACGGTCACAGCTATGCCGAGGAGAAGACCGCGTACACGAACTTCGCGGTGCTCGTGAGCACGAGGTTCACCGAACCGTTCCGCGATCCGCTCGCGTACGGACGCTCGATCGCCAAGCTCGCGAACCTGCTCGGCGACGGCATCCTGGTGCAGCGGTTCACCGACCTGAAGTCCGGTCGTCGCTCCACACCGGAGCGTATCGCGCAGTCGATCATCGAGCCGACGCTCGCGTGCGCCACGCCGGGCGACCTCTCGGCGGTCCTGCCGTACCGCCACATGACCGACCTCATCGAGTTCATCGAAACGATGGATCGGCTCGTGCCCGGCCTCGCCGGGCCCAACACGCTGATGTACGGCGTCGAGGTGAAATTCTACTCGTCGCGCATCTCGGTGGGCCGCACGCTGGAGACCCAGGTGCCGGGGCTCTACGCGGTCGGCGACGGCGCGGGCATCACCCGTGGTCTTGCGCAGTCGAGCGCGAGCGGCGTCATCGCCGCGCGGGCGATCCTCGGCGAGCTGGAAGGCGCCACTGCCGCCGGCCCGGAGGCGTGAGCGTGCCCCTCGGCTGCGAGCTTCCTCAGGTCCTTCCACTCCACCGCCGCTTTCCCGGCACGGCAGCGCTCGGCTCGCTGACCATCGCGCAACTGCCCACGCCCGTCGCCCGCGTCGATGGGGCCATCGATCTCGCCGCGGGCGTCGGCGAGCTGTGGGTCAAGCACGACGATGTCACTGCGTCGGCGTACGGCGGGAACAAGGTCCGCAAGCTCGAGTTCCTGCTCGCCCGTGCGCTGCAGGAGGGCGCACGCAGCATCATCACCTTCGGCGCGCTGGGTTCGAACCACGTCTTGGCGACGTCGGTGCATGGGCGGGCGCTCGGTCTCGACGTCCACGCGGTCCTGACGCCCCAGGCGCGTACCTCATATCTCGCCGACAACGTCGCCTCCGATCTCGCGGTCGGCGCGGTACTCCATCCCGCCCCGTCGTTCGCGGCGGCCCCGCGCGTCGCGGTGGCCGTTCGCGCTCAGCTGCGCGAGCGCGACGGCGTAGAACCCTTCGTCATCCCGTTCGGCGGAACCTGCCCCCAGTCCGACGCCGCCTACGTGAACGCGGCGTGTGAACTCGCCGAGCAGGTCTCGGCAGGGCTGCTTCCCGAACCGGACCTCGTCTACGTGCCTCTCGGCTCGGCGGGAACCTCCGTGGGGCTCGCGGTGGGCTTCGCGGCGGGGGGGCTGTCGACCAGAGTGATCGCGGTTCGAGTCGTTCCTGAAGAGGTTGCCAACGAAAGCACGCTGCGCGAGGTCGTTGAGGGCGGCGTCGGCGCACTCCGTGCGCTCGACGAGACGTTCCCCTCGTTCAGGCTCGACGACCTCGACCTCGAAGTGCGGCACGAGTTCTTCGGCGAGTCGTACGCCGTGCCGACCCCCGAATGCCGCGAAGCCGTCAGGCTCGCCGAGGGCGCCGGGCTGCACCTCGAGACGACGTACACGGGAAAAGCGCTCGCTGCGCTTGGTGCCGATGCTGCCGCGGAGCGGCTCGCCGACAAGACCGTGCTGTTCTGGAACACCTACAACTCGCGGCCGCTGCCGGCGACGTCCGAGACCCTGCCAGCCGACCTCGAGCCCAACGTCCTGTAGCGAAGACGGTTTCCGCTAGCCGGAGAGAGACTCTGCTTCGAAGGCGCCCTCCCCGTTCGGCTCGGCCTCGTCCTGCTCTGCCTCGAGAGTGGCCAGCCGCCGGTGCACCGCCTCGGCGATCTGGTCCCCGGTCGCGAGGGAGATGTCGCCTCCGAAGTGGGGCGACTCGGCGAATCCGTCGAAGGTGAGCGGCCCGTACGCGTCCACGCGCACCACTCGACCGTACGTTCGCAGCGCTTCGAACTGTGCCGCCCAGATGTGGCCGAAGCTCGGCTCGGCGCGCAGCGTCACGAGGTTGTAGGTCCGGTAGCTCCTCGCGCGCGACGGCGATGGCGAGGCCATCAGCAGCGAGTTCTGTGCGTCGACCGCGAGAATCACCCGGACCGTGCCCAGCGAGATGGCGGTGGTGACACCAGGCGTGGCGAACAGCAGTGAGAGCACGGCGCCCATCAGCAGGCTCGAACTCCCGGCGAAGCGCCACGTCGACGCGATCGATACCGAGAAGCACAGGAGCGTCCAGACTACGGCCCACGCCACGTTGAACCGGTACAGCCCTCGTCGCTCGGGACGGATGGTGAGGACGAAGCCTTCGGGGATCTCGTCGAGGCGCCACTGGCCCGGCCGAAGCCCGTCGTGCGGGCGCGGCAGGACCTCTCGGCGGGTCGCTCCCTCGGTCACATCACGCCCTCCCATCCCATGAGCCGGATTGCGGCGTCGGCGACCGCCTCGTCCGGCGCGTCGGCCATCACCAGCGTGCTCACAAAATAGCCCACGAACAGCGCCATCAGCGCACGGACCCGGTCCTCCCGACTGGCGCTCGCGTCCACGGGAGCGCCGAAGGCATCGTCCAGCTCCTGCGCCTTGGTCACGAGTCGGTCGCGCACGGGGCTCACGATCAGGGTGCGGTACTCCGCGAGGATGCGGGGGTGGTGCGACGCCGCCGAGAGCACCGTGCGCAGCATCGGCGCCGTGACGCGAACCGCGCGTCGGCGGTCGGCGAATGCCGCGACGAGCTGCGGTCGGAGGGTCTCGGGCTGCACGCTCTCGATGAGGCCGAACACCTCGTCGCGAAGTCGGCCCGCGACGATGCTGAGCAGCGCGAGGAAGATGGCCTCCTTGCCCGAGAAGTGGCGGTACAGCGCGGGCTCGGTAACGCCCACTCGGCTTGCGATCTCGCGCATAGACCCGGCGTCGTAGCCGCGCTCGGTGAACACCGACATCGCCGCGTCGAGGATCTCTCCCTTTCGTCCCGGCTGCGCCTCCCGGAAGAAGCCGGGGGCAGGTACGCGATGCGGACTCATCGGTCGCCCTCCTGTCGCTGCTCGCTCACCAAGTGCACGAACACGTCTTCGATGCTTGGCTCGATCGGCTCGACCCGTACCGCCGGAAAACCTGCGGCCGCGAGACGGGAGCCCAAGACGGCGGCGTCGAGGCCCGATCCCGCTCGGGTCACGGCGTGTAGCACCGCGCCCGAGAGGTATGCCTCGCGCACGCCCTCGCCGGACGCCCCCTCGAGCCACTCGAGGACGCCCTCCGTATCGGTCGCCGAGACCTCGAAGATGTTCTCGGGCATGCACTCGGTCCGGATCTGGTAGGGGGTGCCGTCGGCGATGATGCGGCCGCGGTAGATGAACGCGAGGCGGTGGCAGTGGCTCGCCTCGTCCATGTAGTGGGTGGTCACGAAGAGCGTCACCCCGCGGGCGGCGAGGTCGTAGAGCAGGTCCCAGAAGTGGCGCCTGGCGATGGGGTCCACGCCACTGGTCGGCTCGTCGAGGAACAGCAGCTCCGGCTCGTGGATCGTCGCCGCACCCAGCGCGAGGCGCTGCTTCCACCCCACCGACAGGTTGCGGGTGAGCTCGTCCTCTCGCCCCACGAGATCGGCCATCTCGAGCACGTAGGCGCGCTGCCGAGCGAACATCTCGGCGGGCAGGTCGTAGACGCCGGCGTAGAATCGCAGGTTCTCGTCTACGGTCATGTCCTCGAACAGCGCGAACTTCTGCGACATGTAGCCGATGCGCCGCTTCACCAGCTCCGGTGTGGCGATCACGTCGTCGCCGAGGACGAGCGCCTGGCCGCCGTTCGGTGCGATGGTGCCGGTGAGCATGCGGATCGCGGTGGTCTTGCCCGCACCGTTGGGGCCGAGGAAGCCGAAGATCTCGCCGCGGGCGACGTCGAAGTCGATGCCGTCCACCGCGACGAAGTCTCCGAAGCGCTTCGAGAGACCGCGGACGGAAATCGCTGCCCCGGCGTTGGGCTCGGTGGAGAGCGGCGCGGCGATGGCGGGCTCGAACAGGCACACGTCGCCTTCGGCGGTCGAGGCGCTGCGGTCCATATCGTCACTCATCGTCTGCCCCACCCTAGTCCGAAAGCCGCTTGCTGAAGCTCGCGATCGCGATGCCGAAGATCACGACTGAGAACGCCGCCATCGCGAGCATCGGCACGGCCAGCGCCGAGAAGCCGCTGCCCTTGATGAACGCGCCCCGCAGTACTGCCAGCGCGTAGCGCAGCGGGATGAAGTAGGTCAGCGGGACGATGGGGGCGGGCATCGATTCGATCGGGAAGATGAAGCCGGACAGCACCATCGTTGGGATGAGGATGAACATGACCGTCTGCTGTGCCTGCTGGCGCGTCCGCGAGACGAGCGACACGAGGAGTCCCAGTCCGATGCCG
>CAYHCN010000088.1:0-6695 GCA_964354945.1 uncultured Eubacteriales bacterium | reverse complement strand
CTCGTCACAGGTGGCGACTTCTCAATCGTTGGGAAGGTCGTCGGCCTGTTCCGCCGTGTCTAGCGGCGAGGGCGCTGCGAGCACGGACCTGCGACTCCGTGTGGCCCGCTATCTGGACGCCCTGTGTCTCCCCTACCCCGACCGACACGTCGGCGGCCCCGGCAACGCCGAGGCCTGCCGCCTGTTCGCCGCCACGGCTGCGACCTTCGGCTTCGACGTAGCCGAGACCTCGTTCGCCTGTGTGGTCTGGGAGCCCGGCCCGGCCCGGATCGAGGTCGGCGGCCGGCGGTGGGAACTCAACTCCGGTCCGTACTCGCTTCCAGCGGACCTCACCGCCCACTTGGTGGCAGCTTCCACGGTCGAGCAGCTAGAGAGTCTCGATGCTCGCGGCCAGGTGCTCGTGCTCCACGGCGAGCTCGTCCGCGAGCAGTTGACGCCCAAGAACTACCCCTTCTACCAGTGGGAATCGCACGCGCGAATCGTCAGCGCGATCGAGCAGGCGGCGCCGGCTGCGATAGTCTCGGCGACAGGCAGAAGCTCGGAGCTTGTCGGCAGCCTGTATCCGTTCCCACTGATCGAGGATGCCGACTTCGACGTACCGCACGCGTTCATGACTGACGTGGAGGGCGAGGAGCTCCTGGCGCACCTCGGTGCCGCTGCGACGCTCCGAATCCATTCGGCGCGGGGTGACTCGACGGCGACCCAGGTTGTGGCGCGGAAGGGTCCAGCCGAGCGTCGCATCGTCGTGAGCGGCCACATCGACAGCCGACGCGGGTCGCCCGGCGCCATCGACAACGGGACGGGTGTGGTTATTCTCCTGCTCGTCGCCGAGCTGCTTGCCGACCTCCAGAATGAGGTCGGTGTGGAGCTCGCTCCGTTCAACGGCGAGGACGACTATGCCGCGCCCGGGGAGGTCGTCTACCTGAAGGAGAACGGGGCGCGCCTGGCCGATGAGGTCGTGCTCAACATCAACGTCGACGGGGTGGGATGGCAGGGGCACGATGCCGAGGTCTCGTTGTACGAGTGTCCGGAGGACATCTCGGTCGCGGCTCGACGCGAACTCGAGGGCAGAGACCTCGTCATCGAGGGTGACGCCTGGCCTCAGAGCGACCACATGATCTTCGTGATGCGCGGCATTCCTGCAATCGCCTTGACCACGGCTGACGCCACCGGGCTGCGGCAGCAGATCGCACACACGGAGGCCGACGTGCCCGCCGAAGTCGATCCCGATGTGGTCGTGGCCGCAGCGCGGTACGTCGCGGCGTTCGTCCAGCGGTTGGCTTCTGCCTAGGAGTCGGCCGCCGCCGCGGTGTCGCCGGAGTCGTCAGCGGCGCCGTTCTCGGTGCTTTCTGCCGAGAACTCCGCGAAGGCCGGCACAAGGTCGGCTGGCACTCGAAGCACCAGGTGGGTGCCGTCTTCGGCGTGGCGCTCGCTCACCACTTGCGCGCGCTCGTGCGCGAGCCGGACGATCTCCCCTCGGGTGAACGGCACCACCAGACTCAGGGTCAGGCTCCCGCGGGCTGCTTCCTCGCCGATGCGATCGATGAGCGCGTCCACACCCGTCCCCGTCAAGCCCGACACGAACACCGCCGAGGGGTACTTCCTGTGCAGCCTGGCGAGGGTCTCGGCAGGCGTCTCGCCGTCGTTGTCGGCCAGTGCGTCGATCTTGTTGAACACGTACATCGCCGGCTTGTCGGCGGCTTCTATCTCCGCGAGAACCTCACGCACCGCACGCATCTGGGCGTCGCGCTGCGGGTGTGATGCGTCCACGATGTGAAGCAGCAGGTCGGCTTCACGGACCTCGTCGAGCGTCGACTTGAACGCATCCACAAGGTTGTGCGGCAGCTTGTGGATGAATCCGACCGTGTCGGTGATGGTGATCTCGCGGCCCTCGGGCAGCGTGAGCTTGCGCGTGGTGGAGTCCAGCGTGGCGAAGAGCATGTCGTAGGCGAGCACGTCGGCTCCGGTCATGCGGTTCAAGAGTGTGGACTTGCCGGCATTCGTGTAGCCGACGAGCGAGACGCGGAAGATGCCGCTGCGGGCGCGGGACTTGCGCTGCAACTTGCGCTCGCTCGAGACGTGCTCGAGCTCTCGTCGGACTTCCGCGATGCGACGCCGGGCGATCCGGCGGTCGGTCTCGAGCTGGCTCTCGCCTGCTCCGAACCGGGCACCGCGCCCGCCGCCGAGACGCTCCCGCTCGAGGTGTCCCCACATGCCGCGGAGACGCGGGAGGAGGTACTCGAGCTGAGCGAGCTCGACCTGCAGCTTGCCCTCGCGGGTGGTCGCGTGCAGCGCGAAGATCTCGAGGATCAGCGCGGTTCGGTCGAGGATGCGCGTGTCGGGGATCAGGTCCTCTACGTTGGCCTGCTGCCTCGGCGTGAGCTCGTCGTCGAAGACGACGACGTTCGCGCTCATGCCCTTGGATAGCTCGGCGACCTCTTCGGCTTTTCCGGCGCCGATGAAGGTACGCGGATTCGGCTTGTCGAGTCTCTGCGAGGCCGTGGCAACGACTTCGGCGCCCGCAGTGTATGCGAGCCGCGAGAGCTCTGCGAGCGACTCCTCGAGGGGCCACTCGCCCGATCCTCGATCGACGCCGACGAGCACGGCCCTGTCGCGCAGCTCGAGATGCTCTTCGCCTGTATGCGGATACTGTCGGTCCCTCACGTCAAGAGCATTCCCTGGATAGGCGGAGCGACACGCCTTCGGAGTGCAGGCGCGCCGCGCACGAGCGGTACTGGATCGCCGGAACCGGCGTCACGATCGCGGGCGCCCCGCTACAGCGTGGCCTCGATGCGCCGGACAGCCTCTTCGAGCCGGTCGTCCGGGGTCGTCAGCGAGAGGCGGATGTAGCCTTCCCCGCTTGGACCGTAGGCCGAGCCCGCGGCCACGATGACATTGGCCTCGTCGAGGATCTTCGACGCGAAGGTGGCGGAGTCGTACCCCTCAGGAACCTTCGCCCACACGTAGATCGTGGCAACCGGCTTCATCGGCACCTCGATGCCGATCTTGCCCAGGGCCTCGAGGATGAGGTCACGGCGGCGGGTGTACAGGGCGTTGAGCTCGGCGATGGAGTCCTGCGGGCCGGTCATGGCTTCGATCGCGGCGTCCTGCACGGCGGTGAACACCCCGGAGTCGATGTTGCTCTTGACCGTGCCGAGCGCGTCGATCGCCTTGGCATTGCCTGCGGCGAACGCGACGCGCCAGCCCGTCATGTTGTACGCCTTGGAGCAGCTGAACAGCTCGATGGCGACGTCCTTCGCACCCGGACGCTGAAGGATCGACGGGGCCCTGTAGCCGTCGAAGCCGATCTCGGAGTAGGCGTTGTCGTGGACGAGAAGCAGGTCGTGCTCGCGCGCGAATGCGATGGCTCGGTCGAAGTACTCATCGTTGGCGATCGCCGAGGTCGGATTGTTGGGATACGAGAGGAACATCATCTTGGCTTTGGCCAGCACCTCGGCGGGCGTGGACTCGAAGTCGGCGAGGAACCCGTTCTCCTCGGTCATCGGCATCCAGTGGGTCTGTCCGCCCACCATCACGCCGCCTGTGTAGTAGACCGGATAGCCCGCGCCCGGCACGAGGGTGTAGTCACCGGGATCGACGAATGCGGTGAAGAGGTGGGCGATGCCCTCCTTGCTGCCGATCAGCGCGAGGACTTCCTTGTTGGAGTCGACGTCGACGTCGAAGCGGTTCTTCATCCACTCAGAGCAGGCCTGCCGGTAGCGGGGTGCGCCGACGTAGCTGGGATACTGGTGATTCGCGGGGTTATGGATTGCTTTGCCCATCGCTTCGACGATGTGCTCTGGCGTGGGGGTGTCGGGGTCACCGATTCCCAGCGAGATGACGTCGATACCCTGTGCGACCTTGGCCGCCTTCTTGCGGTCGATCTCGGCGAACAGGTACGGCGGCAGATTGTCGATGCGCTTGGCGGTCCTCACGGGTGAGCCATCCCCTTCCTCGGCGATACTCGGTTCTGTGGATCCACGACCAGGGTCGGTCGTTGGGTCATCCTAGCAGAAGGTAGAGCGGCTCAAAGTTGCCGTTGGGTTAGCGCGCCCGTACCGGCATTTCGCCCGTCCGGGGGCTGGCGGACTACTCCGCGTCGTCGTCCTCGGGCACGGTGATCACGCCCTGAAAGACCTCTTCCGCAGGGCCGGTCATGTAGACGTGATCGTCCTCAGCCCAGTTGATGGCGAGCTCGCCACCGGGGAGCTGAACGACGGCCTCGCGACCGGTCAGACACAGCAGGTTGAAGGCGACGAGTGTGGCGCACGCTCCGGTCCCGCAGGCGAGCGTCTCTCCCACGCCGCGTTCCCAGACGCGCAGCGCGATCGTCTCCTCGTCGACGAGCCGGGCGAACTCGACGTTCGTCTTCTTCGGGAACCGGGGGTCGTTCTCGAGAACGGGGCCGACGCTCTCTACCGGCGCCTCGTCGACGTCATCGACCACGATGATCGCGTGGGGGTTGCCCATTGAAACCGTCGTCACACGGAACTCGCCGAGCTCGGTCGCGATCGGGCAGTCCACCACCATGTCGTCATCGATCGTGGTGGGAACCGACGCCGGGTCGAGGATGGGACTGCCCATGTCCACGGTGGCGAGGTACAGCATGCCTTCGTAGTCTCGGGTGATTCGGATCGTCTTCGGGCCCACAAGCGTGTCGACGACGATCTCGTCCCGGTCCTCGTCCACGAGGTCGTGGTCCACGACGTACTTGGCGAGGCACCGGATGCCGTTCCCGCACATCTCAGCGGCGTGGCCGTCGGCGTTGTGGTACGCCATGAAGAAGTCAGCGTCGGCGACCCCGGGTCGAACGAGGATGAGGCCGTCCGCCCCGATGCCGAAGTTGCGGTCGCACAGCCACTCGATGGCCTCGGGGGCGAAGTCGAGATCGCCCTCCATATCCTCGATGACGACGAAGTCGTTGCCTAGGCCGTGCATCTTCGAGAACTCGAGCTCCACGACGCCACTCCCCTTACCGATCGCGCCCACTCGCCGAGAGGTTCGCTCAGTCTAGCGCAGCCATCGCCGCGTCCGTCGCAGCCGCAGTATCCAGTCCCGTAACGTCCACCCACCTGACTCGCGGATCCGCTCGGAACCACGTGAGCTGCCGTTTGGCGTACCGCCGAGAGGCCCGTTTGATGGTGTCGATTGCGTCGTCGAGCGAGGCACCGTCCTCCACCACGGGGACCAGTTCCTTGTAGCCGATCGCCTGCGCGGCGGTCAGTGACTCCCTGAAGCCCGAATCGAGCAGCGAGCGCACCTCGTCGAGTAACCCGCGCTCCAGCATTCCCTCGACCCGCTCGTCGATTCGGCGGTACAGCGCGCTTCGCTCCATCGTCAGACCGATTATCGTGCACGGGTAGACGCTATGCCTTGCCGACAACCCTTTGTGCTGCTCGGCGTAGGACGTACCCTCGTCGAGCATCTCGAGCGCTCGGACGACCCGCCGCACGTTGTTGGGGTGGATAAGCGCCGCCGAGGCGAGGTCTCGCGACGAGAGCAGCTCGTAGAGCGCGTTGGCGCCATGCTCGCGTTCGAGACCCTCGTAGCGCTCGCGGACCGTGTTGTCGACCTGCTCTCCGGCGGGGAACTGCCAGTCATCGAGGGCCGCGCGCACGTAGAGCCCGGTCCCTCCGCACAACACGGGTACGCGCCCCGCTGACGCTATCGCCTCGAACGCCTCACGGGCGCACGCCTGGTAGCGTGCCGCCGAGTACGACTCGCCAGGATCGGCGACGTCGATGCAGTGGTGCAAGACGCGACGCGACTCGGGCGCGGACTTCGCAGTCCCGACGTCCATCCCGCGGTAGACCTGCATGGAGTCCGCCGACACGATCTCGCCGCCGAGCCGCACCGCCATCTCCTCGGCGATGTCGGTCTTGCCCACGGCAGTGGGGCCGACAACGGCGACGATGAACGGGCGGTCGCATTGGTCGTTCTCCGAGGCGCGGGCCTCAGGTGTATCGGTCAACCTGGAACCTCTCGATGCAAACGGGCTCGTCAGGCAGGATACCGCCCTTCCGCATCGCGATGCTCACCTGGGTGTCGACGTCGTCCACGCCCTCGAGGTCCGGTAGCAGGAGCCCCCGGCGGTACCCGCACGACACGATGCAGCCGTACCGCGTGACGTCGAGTTCATCGCGAGACGTGACCTGCTCGGCCTCGTGGAGCACGTCGACCTTCACGTCGAGGTCGCCCAGCTCGCTCGGCGTCAGGGGCGGGAACCGCGGATCGCGGGCCGCGGCTTCGATGGCGTTGCCTACGACCTCCTCGGCGAGGGTCGGCTTGGTCGGAGCGATAGTGCCGATGCACCCCCTGAGCTTGCCGTCGCGGTGGAGGCTCACGAACGCTCCCGCGCGGGTGGGGAAGTCGTCGTCGGCAAGCGGCGGGGGTTTCAGGACGTCGCCATCGCGAACGTAGCTCTCGATCGCTAGCCTCGCGAGGCGGACGATCTCCGAGTCGTCGTCGCCGGCAGCGCCGCCCTTGCGGCCGGTGTCCGGAATCATACCTGGCGCCTCGCCGCGCTCGTTCTCGGTGGTCAGGCTGTCCGCGGCGGACAACGCTGAGTCGCCGACCAGTGCGGTCATGTACCCCACGCCCCACGGTCCTTCGTACGACAGGACCCGCGTGGGTACGCGCCCATGGCCTGCGAAGCCTCCCAGCGCGATGAACGAGCGCAATCCGCACTCCCCGCC
>CAYHCN010000087.1:0-6757 GCA_964354945.1 uncultured Eubacteriales bacterium | reverse complement strand
CGCGCGCCATCGGACGACGTCACCTTCGCGACACCGTATCGCCCGTCGGGATACCGCGCGATGCGTCCCTGAGATTCGAGCACACCAAGACGTCGTGCGACGGTGACGATGTCGAGACCGAACGCGCGGGCGATGTCGTCGGGTCGCATCGGGTTGGCGATCAGAGCGCAGGCCAAGTCGCCGCCTCCGTCCACGAGTGGCGAAAGGGGCTCTGCCGTTGTCGCACACGGGGGTCGGCCGAGCAACCGCTCGAGTTCGAGTGCGAGTTCGGCCGCGTCCGTGACGGGCGTGGCGCCTTGCCGGATGAGCCGGTTCGACCCGGCGCACTCGGGGGCGAAAATGGAGCCTGGCACCGCGAGCACCTCTCGGCCGGCATCCAGGGCGTAGTCCGCAGTGGAGAAGGTGCCGCTCGGCAAGGACGCTTCTACAACCAGGACACCCGCCGCGAGACCGGCGATGATGCGGTTGCGCCTCCTGAACGCCCAACGCTGTGGGGGCGTTCCCCATGGCAGCTCGGAGACGACGGCGCCGACGCGCCGGATGTCGGCCAGCAGAGAGACTGCGTTCGACGGGTAGTCGACGTCGGCGCCGCAGCCGAGGACGGCCACGGTCGCAGCGTCCGCCTCCCGAGCCGCAAAATGCGCCGCCTGGTCACAGCCGATCGCGCCTCCGGAGATCACGAGGTACCCCGCGTGCGCGGCCCACCCGGCGAACAGGGTGGCGACCGAGAGTCCGTACGGCGTCGCTTTGCGGGCTCCAATGACCGCGATCCCCGGTGCGAGCAGGCCCGGGTCGCCGATACCGTAGAGCACCTTCGGCGGCTCCGGCGTCAACCGAAGCTGGTGGGGATATCGGGGGTCATCGAGTGTGAGCTCGAAGCGGCTCGTCATCCCAGGACCTCCTCTCCGCGAAACGTCGCCGCCTCGGCGAGGTGCTCGGCGGTAACGCTGTCGGATGCTTCGAGATCGGAGATGGTCCGGGCGACGCGGAGCAGACGGGTGATCCCACGGCCCGACAAGTGATAGGCGCGAGCGATGCGCTCGAGACTGCTGGTGGCAGCCGCGGACAGTCGACACGCCGAGACCAACCCCGCCCCCGACATGCTGCTTGACGGTGGCCTGCCCGCCCCACCGGCGAACGCGCGAGCGGCGTCCACCTGCGTTCGAGCCCATGCCGAGTCGGTGTCCCCTTGGGGCACGAGGATTCGCCCGGGTTCGACACGATCCACCCGGACGCACAGATCGACGCGATCGAGCAGCGGTCCCCCGATCCGGCCTATGTAGCGCGAGCGAATGGCAGGCGTGCAGGTGCACGCCCGAGCCCGGTCACCGAAGAACCCGCAGGGGCATGGGTTCGCGGCGGCCACGAGGCAGAAGCTTGCGGGGAAGCGTATCCGTCCGTCGGCACGAACGAGCGCCACCCATCCGTCCTCGAGCGGCTGACGCAGCGCCTGGAGCGCGGCGGGACCGAACTCGGGCAGCTCGTCGAGGAACAGGACCCCGTGGTGCGCGAGACTCACCTCCCCGGGCTTTGGCGGACTGCCTCCGCCAACGAGTCCCGCGATGGACGCTGCATGATGGGGCGCGCGGAACGGCCGCACGCCCGCGAGCGCGGGCTGCTCGTCGAGGCCCGCTACCGAGTGCACGAGGGCGGTCTCGATGCGTTCTTCGGCGGCAAGCTCGGGCAAGATGCCGGGGAGCCTGCGCGCGAGCATCGTCTTGCCCGCACCGGGAGGACCGACCATGAGCAGGTTGTGTCCACCGGAGGCGGCGATCAGCAGCGTCCGCTTGGCGAGCTCCTGTCCGGCGACTTCTGCGAGGTCGGAGACGTGGGGTACGTGAAGCCGGGCCCGCGCCGGGGTCGGAGCCTCAGCATCAGGCGTAAGGGCATCTCGCAGGCGCTCCATCGGCCGGCATCGCAGTTCCGGCAGAGCCCGGGCGAGTCGCGCGGAGTCAGGTGCGGCGAGGGCGAGGTCTGCGGAGAGTGCGGTCATCGCATGTGCGAGCATGCCCGACACCGGGCGCAGCGCCCCGTCGAGCGAGAGCTCGCCCACGGCGGCGGCGCCGTCGATCGCCGCGGCGGGTATCTGTCGCGTGGCGGCAAGGATGCCAAGAGCGATGGGCAAGTCGAACCCAGTGCCATGCTTTCGCAGCGGGGCCGGCGCCAGGTTCACCAGCACGCGCCCGTTGGGGAACTCGAACCCGCTCGACCTGACCGCCGAGCGCACCCGGTCCCGTGCCTCCTGAACCGCGAGGTCGGGCAGCCCCACGATCGCGAATCCGGGAAGCCCTGGGCCTATGTCGACTTCGACTTCGACGGGCAAGGCCTCTACGCCCCTGATCGTGCTGGTGTGGACCCTGCAGCGGAAGGCCACTCGCTACTCCGGCACGAAGGCGGAGCGGTGGTGCCTGAGAAGTGCCCGATCCTCCGCGACCACCAGCAACGAAACGACGTCGAACCGTACCGTCACATCCGAGAGCCCTGCCTGCTGCAAGTACGCCTCGGCGAGCCGCTTGTAGCGACGCTGCTTGGCCGGAGTGACCGCTTCCTCCGGCTGGCCCGTGGCCGTTGTCTTGCGGGTCTTTACCTCGACGAAGACGATCTCCGACCCGTCGAGTGCGACGAGGTCGACCTCGCCTGCCTTGCAGCGCCAGTTGCGTTCGACGACCGTCATGCCTGTGCGCTCGAGATACGCTGCGGCGGCATCCTCGCCGCGCCTGCCGAGCTCCTGCTGTCCCATGGGACATCACCTCCGGGACCAGCGTCGGAGGCGGAGCTAGTCAGGATCGAAACGGAGGGTTATCGCGCAGGTGGGATATCCCGTTCGGTGCCGTGCGCCGTCTCAACTGCAACCTCGAGACGGTCGACCTCGAACAGGCGTAGATTCCCGCCACACGGGGCGAACGAGCGCCGGTGAACGGGTGAAGGGCCGAGGCGGTCGATCGCTGAGAGGTGGTCGGCGGTGCTGTATCCCTTGTTCTCGGCGAAGTCGTAGCCGGGGATGCTCGCCTCGAGCTCGACCATCATCGCGTCTCGAGTGACCTTCGCGATAACGGAGGCCGCGGCGATCGCTGCTACCTTCGCGTCGCCCCCGACGACTGCAGTCTCTCCCGGCGCAACGCCGACCGGCAGCCCGTCGATCACCACGTGGTCCGGAGCCAGCGCGAGGCCGGCGAGCGCCCGGCCCATCGCGAGCCGGAGGGCGGGGCCCATCCCGATCGCGTCGATCTCCTCGGGGGACACGTGGGCGACCGATGCACAGACCGCCACGTCGAACACCCGGCGAGCGACCTCGGTGCGCCTCGTGGGGGTCAGCCTCTTGGAGTCGTCGAGCCCGTCTATGCGGGGCCGGTCGGGCAGGACTACGGCCGCGGAGGTCAGCGGCCCTGCAAGAGCCCCCCGTCCCACCTCGTCGACGCCCGCAACGAGGGAGAAGCCCTGGCGCCTGAGGTCGGTCTCGAGCGCGTAGAGGCGCCGCAGCCGCCCGCGCTCGGCCCCCTCGGCGGCGCACCGCGCGAGGGCCGCCCGCCGGATGTGCTGGACTTGTGAGCGGGGGTCCTCTGCGTACTCGGCGATCAGCGCGCGCCGCTGTCTCGGCCCCGCCGAGACGAACGCGGCGTGGACTTCGGTCACCGACAAGCGTGAGGTCGCCACAGCCTACACGTCTCCCAAAAGCACAAGCGAGGCTCCGCGTGCTGCGGGCCTCGCTTGGAGAGTAGACCGGATGGTCATCGAGATCGGCCTAGAAACCCTTCTCCTTGATGCGGGCAGCCTTGCCGACCTTGTCGCGGAGGTAGTACAGCTTCGCGCGACGGACGGCGCCGCGGGTGAGGACCTCGATCTTCTCGATCTTGGGCGAGTGGACCGGGAAGGTACGCTCGACGCCGACACCGAAGGAGATCTTGCGGACGGTGAACGTCTCGCGAGCCCCGGAGCCGTGACGGCGGATCACGACGCCCTTGAACGGTTGGGTACGCTCGCGGTTGCCCTCGATAATCTTGTAGCGCAGCTCGATCGTGTCACCGACGGTGAACTCCGGTACGTCCTCACGGATCTGCTGCTGCTCGATCGCGCGGATGATGTCCATGGGTGCAAACCCCTGTTCTCGCAATAGACTGTTCAGGCGCCGGGTGATGGCGCAAGTGCGTAGTATAGCGCCGCCCGGCAGCGTGGGCAATGCTCGAGTTCCAACGATCTAGCGTAACGGTCCGAAACGGGTCAGCGGCCAGTACGTCCAGATGGCCCTGCCTTGGATGGCGGTGACCGGCTGCGGTCCGATGAACCGGCTATCCCCGCTGTTGGGCCGGTTGTCCCCCATCACCCACACGTAGCCCGTAGGGACCTTGAGCGGGAGAGGGACGCTGCCCTCGGGTTCGGTCCTGACCCCGTTGAGGTAGGGCTCGTCGAGCTTCTTGTTGTCGACGTAGACCATGCCGTCGCGGATATCGACCGTCTGGCCCTCGGTGGCGATCACGCGCTTGATGAGCTGGGGATGCGCCTTCGTAGGATCGTCGAACACGACGATGTCGCCGTACTCGGGTTGGCGGATGAAGCGGTACGAGATCTTCTCGGCGAGCACCCGGTCGTTGATCTCGATGGTCGGGATCATGGAGCCGGTGGGGATCACGAACGGCTGGACGACGAACGTCTTTATGCCCTGAGCCAGCAAGAACGCCGCAAGGACGAGCAGGATCGTCTCGACGAGCCAGCGGACGAAGGAAGTCTCCTCCTCGGCGGGCTTACCCGCCGGTGTCCGCGCCTGGGTGTCGCTCATTGATCCGGTCCTTCCTCCGGGGTCGTCGCCCCGGCGATCTCGTCTTCAGCGATGCGTCGCTCTTCGGGCGTGAGCGAAGCCCGTTCCAGCAGGTCGGGCCGCAGTCGAGCGGTCTTGCGGATGGATTGCTCGCGCCGCCATGCTGCAACCTTCGCGTGATTCCCGCTCAGGAGCACCTCGGGGACATCGACTCCCTCGAAGACGGCAGGACGAGTGTACTGAGGATACTCGAGCAGCGCTTCCGCAAAGGACTCATCTACCGCCGAGTGCTCGTGGCCGAGAACCCCGGCCTGCAGGCGGGTCACGGCGTCGATGACGAGCATCGCAGGGATCTCGCCGCCGGTGAGCACGTAGTCGCCCACCGAGAGCTCGAGGTCGGCTCGGCCCATCACCCGCTCGTCGAAACCCTCGTAGCGGCCGCACACCAGCACGAGACGCTCTCGGGAAGCGAGTTCCTCGGCGCGGCGCTGGTCGAACACCCGGCCGACCGGCGTTAGGAACACGACGTAGCCGGGGTCTTCCTCGAGGGCCTGGACGGCTTCGATGGCCTCGGCGACGGGCTCGGGTTTCATGACCATGCCCGCCCCCCCGCCGTAGGGGTAGTCATCGGTGGTGCGGTGGCGGTCGTGAGCCCAGTCGCGAAGGTCGTGGAGCCGCAGTTCTAGAATGCGCTTCTCGCGGGCGATGCCGAGCATCGACGCGCCCATCGGCTCGTCGAACATCTGCGGGAAGATCGTGATGACGTCGACGATCACGCGTCCTCGCCCTCGTTCGGGAGCAGGCCCTCGAGCAGTCGCACGTAGGCGGTTCTGGACGTCTCGTCAATCGAGAGCACGACGTCGTCGATCACCGGGAGGAGCACTTCCCCGAAGGGCCCGTCCACGACCCACACGTCGTTCGCGCCGGTTTCGATGAGTTCGACGACCTCGCCGAGCGACCCGCGCGACTCGTCGACCACCTCGAGTCCGATCTCGTCGAACTCCTCCACCGTGTAGGCGGCGGGGGCGTCCTCGGGACGCACGACCATCCGAGTGCCGCCGAGCTTGGAAGCCATGTCGATGGACGTGACCGTGTCGACGGCCACAAGCGGGCCCTTGGGGCCCGGGCGCACGCCCGAGACCCGGCCGGTCCTCACCGATGCCGGCGGCGGCACGAACCACACCTGGGTGCCGACTTCGAGTGGAAAGACGTCGCCGGCCAGCGGGGCGACAGAGAGCTCGCCCTTCAGCCCGTGAGCCTTGATGACGCGCGCGATCTCGACGAAGGGAGCCTCAGCCATGACCTAGCCGAGGATTTCGACCTCGACCGTCGCGGAGTCGGTGCTCCCCGCTGCGCGGGCGAGCGTACGGATGGCCTTGATGATGCGGCCTTGACGCCCGATGACCTTGCCTACGTCATCGGGCGCCACGGTGATCTCGTACGCGATGGCCTCGTCGGTGTCGGTACGGTCGATCTTGACCGCGTCGACGTCGTCGACGAGCGATTCAACGATGAAGCGAACGAGCCCGTCGGTGTCGGCCGTCCGGGCCATGCTACTCCGTAGCCTCGTCGGCAGCGGGCTCCTCGGCGGGAGCCTCCTCAGCAGGGGCCTCGTCCGCGACCGGCTCCTCAGCAGGGGCCTCAGCGGGGGCCTCAGCTTCGGCAGCGGGCTCCTCGGCGGGTGCCTCGGCAGCGGCGGCCTTGGCGGCAGCAGCGTCCTCGGCGGCCTTTGTGGCAGCCTCAGCCTCGGCGACAGCCTTGGCCTGGGCCTTCTTGGAGACCTTGGTCTCGCCCTCCGGAGCGGTCTTCTCACCTCTGGCAATAGCCACGAGCTTCTCGACGGCCTCGGTGGGCTGAGCGCCCTTGGCGAGCCATGCGTCGACCTTCTCCAGGTCAAGCTCGACCGTGGACGGCTGGGTACGCGGATCGTACCTGCCGATGATCTCGATGAAGCGGCCGTCGCGGCGCGAACGGCCGTCCGCCACGACTACGCGGTAGAACGGC
>CAYHCN010000086.1:0-6805 GCA_964354945.1 uncultured Eubacteriales bacterium | reverse complement strand
CAGCTGGTTAGAGCGCTGGCCTGTCAAGCCAGAGGTCGCGGGTTCGAGCCCCGTCGCTCCCGCCATTCTCATACGAAAGGCGCGGTCATTCGCTGACCGCGCCTTTGTCGTTCTCTGCGAGCTCAGGTGTTCAGGACCAGCGTGTTGGCGAAGATCATCCACGCCAACAGCGACTTGGCGGTGAGGCTGAGCAGGATGTAGCTCGACTCGCCGAAGAGGTAGTTCCGCCACGGCCCGACCTTCTTGTACTGGAGCACCATGTTGATCGCGAAGGTGTTGAAGAAGAGGAACAGTAATACGAAGATCCAGTACACGAACGCAGGCGGCTGGGCGGAGCTGCCCGGGCTCACCAGGTAGACCGCGATGCCGATCCACGGCGCGAGCCCGACGATGCAGCCGAAGATGTACGAGAGCCAGTTCGGATTGCCCGGCTCCTCGTACTTCTCCATCAGCAGGCCGAACAGGATCATGGCTGCGTTCGCGCCGAAGATCGCGATGAGCGCTGCGGCGTCGTACAGGCCGGTGAGCATCGCGATGAGGATCACCATCAGTGATGAGCTGAACGAGTACTCGATCCACCGTGCGTAGTTGCGGTTGAGCCTGAGGTTCTTGACATACCACGGGAACACGCCGGGGGCCGAGACGGTGAAGTGCGCCACAGCGGACATGAACAGGAATGCGGCCACTGCCCACGCCACCCTGACGTCGAACAGGATCGTAGGGGCCGGCGGCGGTGTCCCGGGAGGGCCCCCTAGATAGGTGGCCGTCACGGGAAGCGCGAAGCTGTTCGCGAGAACGAGCACGATCACACCCTGGGCGGCGTGGAACAACCCCATCACGATGTTGTAGAGGCGAATACGGGTGAAGCTTGGCTCGATGGCCGGCATGGCCGCCGCCTTCCAGTGGGAACAGGGACTCGCTGAAGAGCATTCCCAGTCAGCTGCGATTGTCGCGCCGCGGCATGAGTCGACCCGCGACGCCGAGGCAGCGCTGCGGGCGGCAAGTGCGGCGCTGCGGTAGTCTCGACCTATGACCACCGTCTACATCGACGCCGACGCGTGTCCCGTCACCCGAGAGGCGATCTCCATCGCGCGCTCTCGACACGTGCCTGTCGTGCTCGTGAGCAACGGCACCCAGAACCTTGCCCGCTACACGGGGCGAGACGGCGTCGATGCCATCCAGGTCAGCGGAGGACGCGACGCTGCGGACTTCGCAATCATCGAGGTGCTCGCACCGGGCGACGTCGTGGTAACGCAGGACATCGGGCTCGCGGCGATGGTCCTCGGGCGAGCGGCGTACGCGCTCAGCCCCCGGGGTCGGACATTCTCGATGGTGACGATCGACGCGGAACTCGCGGTGCGCCACGCCGAGCAGAAGCATCGTCGGGCCGGCGGGCGGACGGGCGGGCCTTCGGCCATGGACGAAGACGATCGAGACAGGTTCAGGTTCGCGTTCTCGCGTGCGTTGAGCGAGGCGACGGCGCGGAGCGCCCCCGCTGACGACAGCGTCAGCGGCGCCTGACCGTCCAGCAGCGATGCGGGATCGTTCGGCGCTCGAAGTCGCGGGGGATCGTCCGCGCGGTCACGTCGTCGGCAGTCATGCCGGAGCGCTCCAGCGACTCGACGTCGAGCTCGAAGCGCCGCTTGCTCGTCGAGAACAGGATCCGCCCATCCGTGGCGAGCACGCGCTCGATCGCGGTGAGCAGGGTGACGTGGTCGCGCTCGACGTCCCACGTATCGCGCATGCGCTTTGAGTTCGAGAACGTGGGCGGGTCGCAGAACACGAGGTCGAACTCTCGGCCCGCTGACTTCGCCTTGCGCAGCCACAGCATCACGTCGGCCTGTTCGCGCGCGTGGCGCGCGTCCGAGAACCCGTTGCGCAGCATGTTGCGCTCGGCCCATTCGAGGTAGTTCGCCGAGAGATCGACAGTCGTCGTCGATACCGCTTGACCCGCGGCCGCGTGCACCGTGGCGGTTCCGGTGTATGCAAAGAGGTTGAGGAAGCGCATCCCCTCGGCCATCTCGCCGATCCATGCCCGCGTGTCTCGGTGGTCGAGGAACAGACCCGTGTCGAGGTAGTCCGAGAAGTTCACTTCGAAAAGCAGCCCCGCCTCGCCGACGATTCCGGTCACGCTCGTGCGCGCGACGCGCTCGTACTGGGCGGCACCGCGCTGTCGCTCGCGCCGCTTGAGGAACACCGCCGAGGGCCCGACGTCGAGGATCGCGGGGACCGCGTCGAGCACGTCGGCGAGCCGCGACGACGCTTTCGACGGGTCGATACCTGGCGGGGGAGCGTACTCGGCGATGTGCACCCACCGCTTGCCGCTGTCGGGGCCCGCTCCGTTGTAGACGTCGATGGCGACGGCGTAGTCGGGCAGGTCGGCGTCGTACACGCGATAGCAGTCGACGCCGGTCCGGCGCGCCCACGTCCCGTGATGCTTCGCCATCTTGCGCAGCCGGTTCTCGAACGCCGCGGCGGCGGGGTCGGCGGGGCGCGGCGCGGGGAGTACTTCCGGGCCGCCGGCGTCGCTGGCGCCCGCGCCCGCGCGCCCGCTCGCCGCACTCGGCACCTCGAAGACGGTCACCCTCGTCGCACCCTTGCCCGTGCCGAGCTCCGCCGAGCGCTGCGGCTCAAGCCGCAGGCCGCCCGCGAGGCCGGGGTCGGGGGAGACCACCGCGAGCTGCCAGCCTGCGAAGCGCTGCCGGGCGACGGTCGCGAGCCGGGTGTACAGCGCGAGCAGCTCGCCGGGTTGCGAAAGCCGCAGGCCCCATGGCGGGTTCGTCGCGATGAGCCCGGCCGGCGCGTCGGGGGCGAGCGAGGCCGGCGGTTCGGCGTAGGTGAGATCGCGCCTGAGAACCTCGACCGCGCCTTCGAGGCCGGCACGGCGCACGCACGCACGGGCTACGTCGACCGCGCGGGCGTCCGAGTCGGACGCGACGATGGGCGGAATGCCGTCGCGGCCTGCGTCGCGCCTGCGCTCCGCCTCGGCGACGAGCCGGCTCCATGCCTCGGAATCGTGGCCCAGCCACCGCTCGACGGGGTGCTGTGGACGAAGCAGACCCGGGGCGACATCGCCCGCGGCCAGCGCTGCCTCGATCGCAAGCGTGCCCGAGCCGCACATCGGATCGACCAGCCCGCCTCCGGCCGAGGCGATCTCGCCCCAGCCCGCGTAGGCGAGCACCGCTGCTGCGAGCGTCTCCTTCATCGGCGCCTCGACCTGCACGCCGTGCGCTCGATAGCCGCGGCGGTGTAGCGGCTGCCCGGCGAGGTCCAGCGACACCGTCGCTCGCTCGCGGCGGACGGCGATGTTGACCCGCAGGTCGGGGCTGGTGGTGTCGACGCTCGGCCGCTCGCCGCCAGCCTCGCGGAGGCGATCGGCGATGGCGTCCTTGGCACGGACGGCAGTGAACTGCGTATTTCGCAAGGCGGCGTTGACGCCTGCCGCGTCGATCGCGATCGTTCCCGTCGGCGCGACGTGGCCCTCCCACGGCATCGCCTTGATGCCTTCGTAGAGGTCGTCGGCTGAACTCGCCCCCACCTCGCCAAGTGTCAGAAGCACCCGGCTGGCGAGCCGAGTCCACAGCAGCGCGCGGTACCCGTCGATGAGCTTGCCGGAGAACAGCACGCCCGAGCGCTGCGGGCGCACGCCACGAAGCCGCATCGAGCGGAGTTCGTCGGCGAGCAGCGGTTCGACACCAGCAGGGCACGGGGCGAAGAACTGGAGACGTTCAGGGGGCGTCACGAGGGCTGGGTCAACTCCGCTTCGATCATGTCGGCTACGTCGCCTACCGCCACGAGCACCTTCGGCGTGAGCGTGTCGGGACGCGGACGTACGTCCTCGACCTGCACAGCGTAGACGAGCACGTCCGGATACGCTCCCGAGAATCGCGCCGTGGTGACGAGGTAGCTCACGCTCATGCCGTGGATCGTGTTGGACCGCAGCTGCGTGACGCCGACGTCGTCGGGGTCGAAGCGGAAGACGGAACCCGGTTCGGCTCTCGCGTCGATCGCGTCGGCGAAGATGACCCGCTCGGAGTCGAGGAGGTGACCGACGAGCGACATCCCCGCGACCGAGCCCACCACCACCTTCACGTCGGGGGGCAGCTCGCGGCGCAGCAACTCCTCGGCGACACGTACGCCGAAGCCGTCGTCACCCATGAGCGTGTTGCCGATGCCGATCACGGTGACGCGAGTGGTCACGAAGGCCCCGACTCGCGCACGGGGACCTGGTGATCGTGCGGCGCTGAGGACACCGTCGAGTAGTCACCCGCCACGCGGTACTTCTGGGGAACGTGCCGCGCGAGCATGTTCGGCAGTTCCTTGAGGTCCTCGAACAGGACCAGGTAGAAGTGGATGAGGAATACGGCGATCAGTATCCACATCCCCAGGTAGTGGATCAGTCGCACGCCGTTCTGCCCGCCGAGGTTTGCGGTGAACCACGTCATCGCCGAGGCCGTCGGCGCGAACATCGCGAACCCGGTCAGCGCCATCAACAAGATGCCGAGCGGGAAGAAGTAGCCGTACGTGAGCTTCTGGAGGGGGTTGTACTTCGGCGTGTAGGGATGCTCCTTGCGAAGGAACAGGTAGTACGTGAGCCAGCCGCCGACGGTCTTCCAGTCCAGCCGCGTCATCGCGAAGTGCTTGTAGTCGCGGACCCGCTTCACGCTCGCCAGTGTCGCCGAGCCCGCGCCGAGGAACGCCCAGTAGATGCGGACTACCGCGGTCAGCACGAACACGAACATCGCCACGAAGTGGATCGTGTCGACCGTCTGCATCGTCGCGAGCGATGGTCTCGGCGTGTGAATCAGCAAGCCCGTGGCGATCAGGACGAAGAACGAGGTCAGGTGCAGCCAGTGCATCACCACCGCAGGGAGGGGGTGTTCGGTGCGACTCATCTTCTCGGCCACAGTGCGCCTCCTACCGGACCTGGAACTCGAAGACGCGGTTGGATTCCGGTTCAATCACGTGAACCGCGCACGCCATTCAAGGGTCGAAGGTGTGGATCGTCCGCAGGATCTCCAGCGGTTGCGTCGGGTCGGCCACGGGGGTCCCGATGAGCGCTTCCTCGGCGGGCCCGCGCACGCCCTTGTCGTCCCGAGGCGCGAAGTTCCAGTTCGAGGCGGGGACTGCCGCGTATCTGCTCACGGTGCCGTCCGTGACCTCGCAGTAGTGCGACAGCGCGCCGCGAGGCGCGTCCATGCCGCTGATGCCGGTACCGCTTCCCGCGGCGTTAGGGGGTTCGGTGTAGATCGCGGTATCGCCTGCTTTGATGTTGGCGATGAGCTGGTCGGACCACTTGAGTGCGTGGTCCGCATTCACGCGCGCCTTGATGACGCGGGCGGCGATCCTGCCGAGTGAAGAGAGGAGCACCTCGGGCTTCCCGGTGGCGCCAAGCGCAGCGAGGACCTCGTCCACATACGCCTTCGCCTCCGGCCGACCGTCGAGGTACGCGACGAGCACCTGGGCGAGCGGGCCTACCTCCATCGGTACGTCCCCGCCTGAAGGCGCCGGATAGCGCGCCGCTCGGGTCCAGTCGTACTTGCCCGAAGGGAAGTCGGGTCCGTCGATGGGCGGGTATTCGGTGAACTGGATCGGGGCCTGACCCGATTCGAGCGGCTTCTGCCCCATTCCCACGCTGTCCTCGTAGTAAGAGTACTTCGTGTAGATGGCCGGCTTCGCGGGGTCGACCTTCTCGACCTTGAGCGCGCCCTTGAAGATGCCGCCCTGGGGGAACACACGGTCGTAGGGGTCCTGGCTCTTCTCGTCGAGCACGCCCCACGTGAGGTAGTTGCCGACTCCCGCACCGTACTTCGCCAGATCGATGTACGTGGCTCCTACCGCGAGCAGGTCGGGCCACATGACGTTCTCGGTGAAGTCGATCGCCCGCTGCATCTGATCCTGGTAGTAGATGATCTCCTCGAGCGAGGGCAGTTGCGTCATCCCGCCGGCCGCCATCGTCATGATCATCGGGAACTTGCCCGCCAGCACCGCGGCTGCCTGGTTCGCCGCCTGCATCGCGTCGAGCGACTGGAGGTAGTGCGCGGTGAGCTCGAGGTTCTGCTCCGGCGAGAGCAGGTAGCCCGGGTTATCCCAGTACATGTTGGCGAACGGGCCGAGCTGGCCCGAGTCGACGAGCGCTTTCACCTTCGCCTGCACCGCGGCAAGCTCGGGGTCCTTTGTCTTTGCGTTGAGGACGTCCGGCACGTTCACGTAGTCGAACGCGTTGAGGACGTAGAACCACAGGATGGAGTCGTAGCAGATCTGGGACGCGTCGAGCATGTTGCGCACGAGCCGCGCGTTGTCGACGACCTTGTCCACACCCATCGCCCGCTCGGCGGCGACGGCGGAGTTAATCGCGTGGGGGGTGGGGCACACGCCGCAGATGCGCTGAGCGAACTGCCACGTGTCTTTGGGCTTGATGCCCTGCATGAAGGTCTCGAAGCCGCGAAACATCGTGCAGGTGTTCCAGGCGTCGACGACCTTCCCGTTCTCGACTTCGCAGGTGATGCGCAGGTGACCCTCGATGCGGGTGACGGGATCGATCACGACTTTGGCCATCACGCATCACCGCCCTTCGTACTCTCGTCTTGAGGCGAATCGCTCTCGGGTTTGGGGAGCAGGCCCGCGTTCCTCCTCGTCACCGCTTCGTGCTCGCCGGGCCCTCCCTTGCCGAGACGGCCCGTGAATGCCTGGCCCACTGCGTGCGCGCCGCGACCGCCGACCGTCGCTGCGGTCAGCCCGAGGCCGATGGCCTGCGGACTCACGCCACCGATGCCCGGCAGCGGCACGTTGGGAACCTGCTGAT
>CAYHCN010000085.1:1714-6847 GCA_964354945.1 uncultured Eubacteriales bacterium | reverse complement strand
TCGGTGAACATCTCCTTGGGCTCCACTTCGTGCAGGCGCATGTCGTAGTACTTCGTGATGAGCGCGGTCACGTCGCGCTTCAGGCCGGCGGTGTCGACGTAGGCGGATCCGGTGCTGACTTCCGTGAGCACGTCGACGGCGGCGTCGCCGTTCTGGTCGATGATCGCCACGAGCAGGTCCGCCACCAGCCCTCGAGCGCGGTCAGTGAGCTCGCCACAGCGTCCGAAGTCCGTGAACGCGACGCGGCCGTCGGCCATCGCGAACAGGTTCCCCGGATGCGGGTCACCGTGGTAGAAGCCGTACATGAAGATCTGCTCGTAGTAACAGGTGATGCCGCGGCGGGCGATCTCGTGCCGGTTCACGCCGGCCGCGTCGAGCTCCTTCGCCCGGTTGAAGCCTACGCCTCGGATTCGCTCGAGCGTCAGCACCGTTGAGGAAGTGCGATCCCAATGGACTCTCGGGAAGTAGACGGTAGGATCGTCCGCGAACATGCCGCGTAGGCGTTCCGCGTTCTCGCCCTCGAGCACGTAGTCGCACTCCTCGTGCAGCACGCGGGCGAACTCGTCAACGAGGCCGATGATGTCGTAGCGGCGCCCGAGATCTGTGCGCCCGTGGAGCCTCCTGCCTTGCGTGCGGAGGATGTCGAGGTCGGCCTCGATCACGTCGCGGATGCCCGGACGCTGGACCTTGACTGCGACCTCGGTGCCGTCGAGCAGCTTCGCGAAGTGCACCTGCCCTATGGTCGCTGCCGCGGCGGGCGTCTCCGAGAACTCGGCGAATAGCTCCTCGAGCGGCTCGCCGAATGCCGCCTCGATCTCCGGCTTCACAAGATCGAACCCGAACGGCTCCATCTCGTCCTGCAGCCTCGCCAGCTCGGCGGCGTATGAGGGCGGGATGATGTCGGGGCGGACCGAGAGCATCTGCCCGATCTTCGAGAACGTCGGCCCGAGGCGCTCCATCGTGCGTCTGACGCGCTGCTCCGGGCCGAGGTTGGCGTCCTCCTGGTGCCGCTTAGCTCGCAGAGTCGAGATCCACGGCGCCCGAATGCCCACCTGGTCGAGGACCGTGCCGAAGCCCTCCTCGATCACGACGGTCACGATCTGTCGGTAGCGCTGGCTTCGGCTGACGGAGGCCATGTCGGCGAGTCCCTCCTCGGGCGGCTTCACTTGGAGTTATACCTGAGTGCGACACCCCAGGGGGAGTGACCCCGGCACGCCGCTCCTGGGCGGTGGTGTCGCGTCGGCGAGGGGAGATGTCGGCACGCCCTCGTGTGATACTGTGCGCTGTCAATGGTGCCCGCCCCAAGGCGCTTCGAGACGGGGGACTGGAGAGAGCGCGTGAAGGTTCGTTTTCGCGCACTGGTCATAGCGCTCGTGGTGCTCGTGGTGCTCGACCTCGTGCTGCGGCTGTCGGGCGTGGTCCCCCCGATCCCGGCGGTCTATCGACTGCCCTCGCGCACGGTGATCGGCTACGACCAGCTCATCAAGTCCATGGCCGCCGAGAAGTCGCCCCGTGTCGCGGTCGTCGGCGACTCGATCGTGTGGGGCTCGCCCTTGATGCCCGGCGAGACGTTGTCGACCCACCTCACCGATGCGCTGCAGGCCAAAGGCGTCTCGGGAGCTCGCGCCTACAACTTGGGGTTCGTCGGTGGGCACTCCAACGACCTGATGCCCGTCGTCGCTGAGGTTGCTCAGAAGAAGGCCGCAGACGTCATCTTGCTCAACCTCGACTACCGGTTCTACAACTCCAAGTCGCGGGTGCAGAGCCGGTATCCCCAGGTCTACGACCGAGTCGACTGGTCGAAGCTGCCCGTCCCCACATCACTTAGGAGACCTCCTGGCGCCCAGCCGAAGCCCGATGCGCAGGGCATCGCGGACGGGCTCGTGTCCCGCGTGTGGAAGCTGTACTCGATTCGCGACTACCTGACCGTGTCGCTGTTCAAGGACACTCCCGCCGAGGCCGCATCCCGCGAGTTCACGCTGTGGAGGATCCGAGGCGCAGGGCGCCCCGTGTGGCTCAAGCGGAGGGCCTCGGGTCTGCCACTCGATGAGCTGCGAGGACAGTTCGCGCTCGGCCGCCTCAACGAGAACGACGTCTACGTGAAGTACCTCGGAGCGGCGCTCGATGCGGCACGGGCCGAGGGAGTGCCGGTGGTCGTGTGGGCGGGTCCGGTCGACCGCGCGATGCTCGACAAGGAGAGCGTGTGGGATCGCGCCGAGTACCAGCGCAACCTCGCATTCATCAGGCGCTACGTCGAGGCGCGCGGCGGGACCTTCGTCGACTACACGAGCGCCCTCGACGCGAAGGACATCGTCGACTCCCACCATCCGATGGGAGAGGGCTACCGCAAGCTGGCCACGAAGATGGCGCCCCTGCTTCGGTCGATCCTGACGTCCGGCGCGGCGACGCCGTCCACAACGCCGTCCGCCACTCCCGAAGGCGGTGACGGCAAGTGACCTTCGGGACGTGGCTGTTCACGGCGTTCGTCACGCTCACGGTGGTCGCGTACTGGCTCGTGCCCCGGCCCGTCCGGCCGTGGCTGCTACTCGCTGCCTCGTACGTGTTCTACGCGTGGGCGTTCCCGCCCTACGCCGTTCTGCTCGCGATCATCACGGTGCTTGCCTGGCTCGCCGGCAACCGCGCCGCGCAGGGCTCGAAGCGATGGCTCACCGCCGGTATCCTCGGCATCCTCGGAGTGCTCGGCGTGTTCAAGTACTCGGGGATGTTCGCGCTCACGTGGGACGTGCTGGTGCGCAAGACGGGACTGGGCCTGCCGGTACTTCCGGTTCCCGAGATCGTGGCGCCACTGGGGCTTTCCTTCATCACGTTCGGGATCATCCACTACTTCGTCGCGGTGTACCGGGGAGCGAAGCCGCAGGGGCTGCGCGACTTCTCCCTGTACGTGTCGTTCTTCCCGACGGTGACCCTCGGCCCCATCAAGCTCTACGAGCCCTTCGACGAGGACCTCCACGCGCAGCGCCGCCCGTCCGGGGACGACGTCGCCTACGCGGTCTGGCGGATCACTGCGGGTCTGGCCAAGAAGCTGGTGCTGGCGGAGACGCTCTTCCCGCTGGTGAAGCCGCTATACACTCCCAACGTCCCGTCGACCGCGGCCCTCATCGTCGCCATCTACGCATACGGTTTGCGCCTCTACTTCGACTTCTCGGGCTACTCGGACATCGCCATCGGCGTGTCGCGGCTATTCGGGTTCAAGATCATCGAGAACTTCAACTGGCCCTACGTCCGCCGCAACCTCTCCGAGTTCTGGCGCACGTGGCACGCCTCGCTCACCCGGTTCATCACTCAGTACATCTACATCCCGCTCGGCGGGTCTCGCCGAGGTGAGCTGAATCGCGCACGCAACGTACTCGTGGCCTTCCTTGCAAGCGGTCTGTGGCACGGCGCGGCGTGGCACTACGTTGCGTGGGGCGCATGGCACGGGATCGGCCTGGTGGTCCATCGCCAGTGGATCCGGCTGACCGATGCGCTCAAGGTGCGGTATCCGTCGCTCCAGCGCGCTGCCGACCACCGGGTCGGCAAGAGTCTCGCGTATCTCGCGGGATGGGCGATCACTCTGAACTACGTGATGCTCGGCTGGGTGCTCTTCGCCCTGCCGCTCAGGCAGGCGGTGGGCGTCTATCAGGACATCGCCGGCGCGTTCGCCGGTCTCGCTTCGAGAGCGTTCTAGGAGGGCCGGATGGACAAGCGCAGGGTGCTCATCGAGGACATCCTGGTCGGGCTGGCGATCGCGGGCCTGATCGTCCTGCTCGTCATCTTCTCCAGCCGAGCGGCACCGACGTTCATTTACCAGGCCTTCTGAGTCGGGCGCGCCACCGCGACGGCTACACTGGTGCGCACGGCGCTGCGGCGCCATGGAGACAGGGGGCATGTGGGGATGAAGGTCGAAGGCGCGAGGGCGATCGTCACGGGCGGGTCGAGCGGCATCGGCCTGGCCACCGCCGAGTTGCTTGCCTCGAAGGGCGCCGATGTCGGTCTCGTCGCTCGCGACGAGGATAGGCTCGCCAAGGCGGCCAGGACGGTCATGAAGGCGCGCCGGTCCGAGACGCAGCGCGTGTGGACGGCGACCTGCGACGTCACCGACTTCGAGGCGGTGTGGCACACGTTCGACCGGTTCGAGACCGAGATCGGGGAATGCGACCTTCTCGTCAACTCGGCGGGTATCTTCCTCCCCGCGTACTTCGAGACGATGCCGATGGAGTGGTTCTCGGAGCACCTCGACATCGACGTGCTCGGCATCATCTACTCGTGCCGCGCGGTCGTTCCCCGCATGAGCGCCCGCGGCCGCGGCCACATCGTCAACGTGTCGTCGATGGCAGGCTTCATGGGGTTCTTCGGCTATACGGCTTACAGCACGGCGAAGTATGCCGTCATGGGGTTCTCCGAATCACTCAGAGCGGAGATGAAGCCTCTCGGGATCGGTGTCACGGTCGTGTGCCCGCCCGACGTCGACACACCGGGGTTGGCCGTCGAACGTTCTCTCCGTCCCGCCGAGCTGGAGCAGGTACTGGGGAGTCACCCACCGATCCAGCCGTCGGTGGTCGCGGCCGCGCTCGTCCGCGGTGTAGAGCGCAACAAGTACCTCGTGATCCCGGGCTTCACCAACAAGTTCTACTACCTGCTGAAGGGCATCTGGCCCGGCTTGTTCTTCATGATCACCGACTCGGATGTGAAGAAGGCGCGTGCCACCATCGAGGCCGAGGCTCACCGTACCGCAGCCGATGAGAGCCTCTGAGGCTACGGCCTTCGCTACACTGGCCCTACCGCCCGCTGACGCCCCGCCTGGAGAGCACGCCGCGTGGAAGCGCTCGAACCGATAGCCTCCGAAGATGGCAACGACCGCTCGAGCGGGATCGACGCTCCCGCGACTGAGGGGTTCCTCCGCTTCGCCACGATCTCGCTTGGGAGCGGCGGCCTGCCCTCGTGCGCTCGCTGCGCGCCCCTGAGCAGCGTCGATCAGCGCGCCGGGTCGGCCGTCATCGCCGAAGCTCTCGAGCTCATCGAGTCTTGGGATCGCGTCGCCTCCGGTCCGGGTCCCAACCTGTCCTTCGGCGGTGCCGAGCCGTTCTCCCACGCCGAACTGCCCCGCATCATCATCGCCGCCGCCGAGGCAGG
>CAYHCN010000085.1:0-1614 GCA_964354945.1 uncultured Eubacteriales bacterium | reverse complement strand
GCCGCCGTGGCCGCTCTCGCCGAGCTGGGCGCCAGAGAGGTCGTGCTCGAGGTCGCCGATGAGGCGGCAGCCTCGGTCGATGCCGGCCGCTGGCTCGCCTCGGCGTGCGAGACGGGTGTCGTGAACGGCACGTGGGTCTCGGTCCGCTCGTCGCGGCCGATCGCATCGGTGCCCGAGCTTCACTTGATCGCGGTGTCGACACCGATGCCGTCGTCGAGCGCATCGGACGGGGAGGGACCACCGTGACCTCCCCGCGGCTCAAGGTCGTTCTCGTCGGAGTCAACGCCCCCCGGTACCGTTCCCTGGCGCTGGGCTACGTGCAGGCGTACGCGGCGAAGGATCCGCGTCTCGGCGGTGTCGGCATCCTTACCCTTGACCTCGACACCATGATCGACCCGTGGTGGATCGCCTATCGCGTGCTCGAGGTGGAGCCCGAAGTCGTCGCGTTCTCGGTGATGTGCTGGAATGCGCGAGCTGTCGCCGAGGCCGCCCGCCTGGTGCGTTCCGCGCGTCCCGAGACGCTCATCGTGCTCGGCGGTCCCGAGGTCGGACCCATCGCCCAGGACGTTCTCGCCGAGCAGCCCGCGGTCGACCTCGTCGTCCGGGGCGAAGGCGAGGAGACCTTCGCCGACGTGCTTCATGCCGCACTCGAGGGGCGCGACCCGAGCAGGATTCCCGGCGTGACCTCGCGCCGCAACGGGCGCATCGTGTCGGCGCCCGACAGACCCCTCGTCGCGGACCTTGACTCGCTGCCGTCGCCCTACCTCACGGGTGTCCTCGCGCCCGCCGAGGGCTCGACGTACCTGGAGACGTATAGAGGCTGTCCGTACCGCTGCGCCTACTGTTTCGAGGGCAAGGGCTACGGACGGATCAGACGCTTCTCCGACGAGCGGGTCCGTGCCGAGATCGAGTTCGTCCTCGCCTCCGGCGTGCGGACGTTCTCGTTCATCGACCCGGTGTTCAATCTCACTCGCGAGCGGCTCGAGTGGCTCGGTGGGATTCTCGCTCCGCACGTCGCGCGGGGCGTCCGCTTGCACACAGTGGAGGTCGACATCGAGAGGATCGACGACGAGGTCGCCGAGCTTCTGGTCGCATGCGGCGTGGCGAGCGTCGAGACCGGCCCGCAGACCATCGGGGACCGCGCGCTCGCGACGTGCAACCGCAGCTTCGATGACACCGCATTCCGCGCTGGCGTGAAGGCGCTGCGCCGCCACGGCATCTCGGTGGAGAGCGATCTCATCATCGGCCTGCCCAAGGACACCCGGGACGACGTTCTCGCCGGCATGCGGTTCGCCGTGCATGTCGACCCCGGCGCGATCCAGATGTCGACGCTGCACGTTCTACCGGGGACCGACCTGTGGAAGCATGCCGAGGAGCTGGGGCTGCGTTTCGACCGGGTAGCCCCCCACGAGGTGATCGCCACCGCTGATCTGTCCTTTGCCGAGCTTCGCCGGCTCGAAGTGCTGGGGACTGCCCTCCAGACTGCGTACCGCGCTCGATTGACGGAGAGGTGAACGCATGAATCCCGAGCCCCGAGGCGTCTCAGCCCGAGCTCGCACCATCCGTCCGTTCGTGGTGATGGACGTCGTCGCCAGGGCGAAGGAGCTGGAGGCG
>CAYHCN010000084.1:0-6871 GCA_964354945.1 uncultured Eubacteriales bacterium | reverse complement strand
GACATCATGGAGCTGCTCAAGCGAAGCGTCGAGCAGGCGCAGCAAGAGAAACAGGGCTAGGTCCGATGCCGCTCGAGGAGTACCGCACCAAGCGCGACTTCGCGAAGACTCCCGAACCCGCGGGGACGGGATCTGCGGAGTCCAGCGAGTTGCTCTACGTGGTCCAGAAGCACGCTGCGTCTCGCCTGCACTGGGACTTCCGCATCGAACTCGACGGCGTTCTGCTGTCGTGGGCGATACCCAAGGGGCCGTCCCTCGATACCGCCGACAAGCGCCTCGCCATGCACGTGGAGGACCACCCCGTCGAGTACGGTTCCTTCGAGGGCACCATCCCCAAGGGCGAGTACGGCGGGGGCACGGTCATGCTGTGGGACCGGGGGACGTGGCAGCCCGATCACGGTGACCCACGGGCCCACCTCGAACAAGGTCACCTGAAGTTCTACCTCTTCGGGGAGCGACTCCGAGGCAGGTGGATGCTCGTCAAGACCAAGGGCTACGGCGGAAAGGGCGACAGCTGGCTGTTGTTCAAAGAGCGCGATGAGGAAGCACGCCCTCGGGCTGAATTCGACGCGGTCCAGCAGTGGACCACCAGTGTCGCCACTGGCCGGACCATGGAGCAGATCGCCCTCGACGCGGATGCCGTCTACAGCTCCACCGATCTCTCCCTGAGTGACGCCCAAGCCGAGGCGCAGCCACGGCTGTTCAGGCCCACCATGCCCGACCTGGCCACGATTCCGGGTGCGGTCGAAGCCCCAATGCCCGACCATGTCGACGTCGAACTCGCAACGCTGGTGAAGGGGGTACCTGAAGGGGACCAGTGGTTGCACGAGGTGAAGTACGACGGGTACCGGATCCTCGGCAGGATCGAGGGCGGACGGGCACGGCTCGTCAGTCGAAACAACAAGGACTGGACCGACAAGTTCTCGCTCGTGGCCGAGGCAATCGTGGGCCTCGGCGTCTCTGACGCGCTGCTCGACGGCGAGGTCGTCGTGGTCAAGCCGGACGGCACCTCCGACTTCCAGGCGCTCCAGAACTACGTCAAGCGCCATCAGCACGCGACGCTCCAGTACTGCGTCTTCGACCTGCTGTACCTCAACGGACACGACCTGCGCGGGTGCTGGCTGGAAGATCGCAAGGAGGTGCTTCGCGCGCTCGTTCCCGCCGACTCGCCGGTCATTCGGTACACCGATCACATCGAGGGCCACGGCGACGTGTTCTTCGACCGCGCCTGCGAGTACTCGCTCGAGGGCGTGGTGTCCAAGAAGCGGGGGAGCACCTATCGGTCCGGCCGGGGCAGGGACTGGTTGAAGTCGAAATGCCTCCAGCGCCAGGAGTTCGTGGTCGTGGGCTACACCGATCCCGGAGGAAGCAGATCCGGATTCGGCGCGCTCGCGATCGGTGTCAACGACCCCGCGGGTCTTCGCTATGTAGGCCGAGTGGGAACCGGCTTCACCGAGCGCACCCTGGCAGACCTGCACGGCGAGCTGAAGCCGCTACTTCGGGACGACCCTCCGGTCATGAATCCTCCCGACGGTGCCGAGGCGCACGGCCTACACTGGGTCGAGCCGAAGCTCGTCGCGGAGGTCGCATTCGCGGAGTGGACGGCGGAAGGCGCGCTGAGGCACCCGTCGTTCCTCGGACTGCGGGTGGACAAGCCCGCCGAGGAAGTCGTCCTCGAGACACCCTCCGAGCTGCCGACCGAGGCGGCTGACACGGTCGCGACACCCGAGGCGACCCCGCCGACGGTTTCGGGGAAGCCCGGCGAGACTACTCGCGTCGCCGGGGTCGTGCTCACCAATCCCGGTCGGGTGTTCTGGCCCGAGATCGGGTTCACGAAGCTCGACTTGACCCGCTTCTACGAGCAGGTCGCGGACCGGATCCTGCCCCACGTGGCCGACCGTCCCCTGTCCCTGGTGCGATGCCCAAACGGGTACACCGGCGAGTGCTTCTACCAGAAGCACGCCGCGAACTTTCCGCCGGCTGTGCTCACAGTCGACATCCCCGAGGGCGCTGCAGGCGAGGTCACCCCTTATGCGTGGATCGACAGTCTCTCGGGGCTGATCGGACTGGCACAGATGGGCGTGCTCGAGGTCCATCCCTGGGGCGCTCGCCGAGACAATCCCGACAAGCCCGACCGCCTCGTGTTCGATCTGGACCCCGATCCTGCCCTCCCGTGGAGCCAGGTGGCAGCCACGGCCCTGCTGCTCCGCAGCGAACTGGGGCGTCTCGGCTTGCAGTCGTGGCTGAAGACGACGGGGGGCAAGGGGTTGCACGTCGTCGTCCCCATCACCCGGCGCAGCACATGGTCGGAGGCCAGGTCGTTCGCGCGCGCCTTCGTCGACTCGATCGTGCGGATCGAGCCCCGGATGTTCACCTCGAACATGAGAAAGGGCCAGCGCGACGGCCGCATCTTCATCGACTACCTGCGCAACTCGCGCGGCGCAACGGCGGTCGCGCCGTACTCGACGCGAGCGCGCGAGTGGGCCCCTGTGTCGATGCCGATGGCGTGGGAGGAGCTCGAGCAGACCGCCGAGCGGCCCGTGTTCACGGTGGCGAACGTGGCCGCCCGCTTGGGCGACTTCCCAGACCCATGGGCCGACATCTTCTCCGCTCACCAGTCGATCACTAGGCAGGTCCTGGCCCGAGTTAGCGCCGTGAACTCGCCCGACAGGTCGTGACGCCCCCGTTCGCGCTACGTACCGCCCCCAGCGGACGCTTCTCACTCCGCTTCCAAGCGGTGAAGCATCGATTGCTACATGGTAGGGTCGACGGCGAAACCTTGGCGGGAGGAGAGCGGGCAGCTCGTTGAGTGACGCGACCAACAGCGGTCCTCGCGGCTTCTTCCGGCTGCGGGGACTCCGAGATGACTTCGCCGCATTCATGCAGCTCGAGACCGCGGGCGCGATCGTGCTGCTGGCCGCTACGGTCATCGCGCTGGTCCTGGCCAACACCGATGCCTATGCCGGGCTCGAGCGGATCCTCCATGCCGAGATCGGCATCACCATTGGCAGCTGGGACTTCGAGCAGTCGTTCAAGCACTGGATCGACGACGGGCTCATGGCGCTGTTCTTCTTCGTCATCGGCCTCGAGGTGAAGCGCGAGATTGTCGTCGGTGAACTGTCCAAGCCGAGACAGGCGATACTGCCGATACTCGCCGCGCTGGGCGGCATGCTTGCCCCGGCGCTGATCTACCTGTCGTTCAACGCGCAGGGACCGGGCATGCGCGGCTGGGGCATTCCCATGGCGACCGACATCGCG
Organism: uncultured Eubacteriales bacterium; assembly: GCA_964354945.1. Lineage (GTDB taxonomy): Bacteria > Actinomycetota > Coriobacteriia > Anaerosomatales > CAVXGS01 > CAVXGS01. The sequence goes on along the minus strand of CAYHCN010000084.1, from coordinate 3,613 downwards.
TTCGCCCTTGGCGTCCTGTCCGCATTGGGGAGCCGGGCGCCCGGGAAGCTGCGTCTGTTCCTGACGACACTCGCAATCGCCGACGACATCGGCGCCATCATCGTGATTGCTCTGTTCTACTCGGCAGGGGTCGCGTTCCAGTGGTTGCTGATCGCCGCTGTGCTTCTCGGCGTGTTGGCGCTGCTGAACCGATGGGGGGTCGACAGCATCGTGCCCTACGCGATCATCGGGGTCGGCGTGTGGCTCTGCTTCCTGAACTCGGGAGTCCACGCGACGATCGCCGGCGTGCTCGTGGCCATGACGATCCCGACGCGGTCTCGGCTCGAGCCGCTCGAGTACTGCGAGTTCGCGCGCGAGAAGCTGGACGAGATCGAGGAGCGCGACGACCCGAACGCGCACGTTCTCGTGGACGACGCGCAGCAGGAGGCGGCGTTCGAGATCAGGCGCGTCTCGCCCCAGGTCGCCTCGCCGCTCCAGCGTCTGGAGCACGGGCTGCACCCGTTCACGACCTTCGTTGTGTTGCCGCTTTTCGCCCTAGCCAACGCCGACATCCGCTTGGTCGGACTCGACGTGCCGCACCTGGTGCTCCAGCCGGTGGTCCTCGGCATCTTCTTCGGCCTGCTGATCGGCAAGCCGCTTGGCATCACAGCGCTCACCTGGATTGCGGTGCGGCTGGGGATCTCGGAGCTGCCTGCGGGGCTCACGTGGCGACAGATGCTCGGCGGCGGCATCATCGCCGGCATCGGCTTCACGATGTCGCTGTTCATCGCCACGCTGGCGTTCGACGACCCGACCTTGCTTGCCGAGGCGAAGATCGCGGTACTCATCACTTCCGCGGTCGCGGGGGCGGCAGGCTACGCGTTCTTGAGGTTCGCGAGCCGTTCTGCGGACTCCGGCTGAGCGGCACCGCGGCTAGACCACGAAGATGCCGTACCGCGCCATCAGCACGGCGGACAGGCCGGCGCACGCGAGCGCGAGCTGCGTGTGGTATCGGTTCCACCGGGTCATCGCCACCACGGACGGCCACGTGAGGTACCACGGATACGGCCGACCGAACAGCGCCAGCATGCATAGCGCAAACAGCGGCCACGCCAGCAGGTAGTCTCCGCGGCCCCCCTTGCGCCACAGCCACCAGCTGAGCGCGGCGTACACGACGAGAAGCGCGCCAGCCCTGAGCCACAGGGTGGGGGGTGGCGCGAGATCGGTCATCGCCGAGGACGACCCGGTGAACCACTTGAACGACATGAGCGCGGTGCCGGGATTCGTTCTCAGCAAGGCGGCCGACGCGAAGAAGGGGATGGCGAACAGCGTGGCGTACAGCGCGAGGTTCGCACCGCGCAGGCGGCGGCTCCTGGCCTCCTCGGCGATCAGCCACGGCGCCATAGACGCGGTGACGTACTTGATCCCAGCCGAAAGCCCTATCGCGAGCGCTCCGGTCCTCGGTCGCCGCGTCATGAACAGCCACACTGCGCCGAGCATCAGCGCGATCATGGTGATGTCGTTGTGGCCGACCCCCGGACCTTCGATGAGGACGAGCGGGTTGAGTCCCACGGCGAGTACCGCGAAGCCCGCTCGTCGGTCGTCCTCGGCGCCGGCGATACGCGAGGCGACCCACGCCGCGGCGACGGCTCCGCACGCCGCAGCGAGCTTCAGCGCGATGAGCTGGCCGACCAGCGAGGCCGCGGCGAGCGCTGCGATCACCAGCGAGCAGGCGAGCGACCAGACTGGACCGTAGGGCGTTGGGGTGTCCCAAGGCGCTGCTGCGGCTGCCGCATCGCCGGTGGATCGGTAGGCGAGCAGCGTGGTGCGGTAGGGATCCAGGTGCGAGAGCACGTGCATCCGCGCCCATCCCACGTAGGCGAACGAGTCAGTGGAGAGTGCCGGCGCGAAGAACACGGCGAACGCAACCGCCGCGACTGCGACCGTAGCCAGCGCGCGACGCCGGGAGACGGCCAGCTCCCGGCCCGAGAGCAACAGGCCGAGGTAGGCCGCCCACGCCAGGAGCAGTGGGACGAGGAACACCGCCGAGAACACCCTGGGCGACACCTCGAGCCGAGGAGCGAGGGGCCACGCCGCCGAGAATAGCGGCACCGCCCCGGTGTAGACCCCGAGCGGGTTGCGGAAGGTGGGCGGCATCGAGTACTGCGCGACGAGGAACGCGGCGAGCGACACGCCGAGCACCGCCAGCGACGTCACGAACACCATCCTGCGGCGGCGCTCCGCCGGCACCCCTCGCTCGGGCACGAGCGCTCCTCGGAGTCGTCTCGGCTAGAACCGCCGCACCTCTCGGTACAGCGTGTCGCGCTGGACCGGGGTGAACCCCGCGTCGGTGATGAGCCGCACGAGCTCGTCGCGCGCGAGCATGAACCGGGTCCCTGCTGCAGCCACGACGTTCTCCTCGATCATCGTCGAGCCCATGTCGTTGCTCCCGAACACCAGCGCCACTTGCCCGATCTTGCCGCCCTGGGTGACCCACGACGCCTGGATGTTGCGCACGTTGTCGAGGAACAGCCGAGAGACCGCCAGCGTGCGCAGGTATTCCCATCCCGTCGCCGGGTTGAGGGGGACGCCGGTCGCCGTGTACTCATCCTCGGCAAGTTGGGTGTTGCCGGGCTGGAACGACCACGGGATGAACGCGCGGAAGCCGACGTGCCCGCCGTCTACGGCCGCGTCTTGGACCTCGCGGATGCGAGCGAGGTGCTGCACGCGCTCGTCGAGCGTCTCGAGTCCGCCGAACATCATCGTCGCGGTGGTCGAGATGTCGAGGACGTGCGCTTCGCGCATCACGTTGAGCCACTCGCTGCTGGTCGCCTTCTTGGGCGACACGTGGCTGCGGACGCGGTCGACGAGGATCTCGGCGCCGCCGCCGGGGAGCGAGTCGAGGCCGGCGTCGCGCAGCCGGCGGAGGACCTCCTCCGTGGAGACGCCGGATAGGCGCGCGATGTGGACGATTTCGGGAGGCCCGAACCCGTGCACGTGGATGCCGGGATTGTCTTCCTTGATCTCGCGGAGCATCTGCGCGTACCACTCGATGCCGAGTTCGGGGTGCATCCCGCCCTGCAGCAGGATCGCGGTGCCCTCGAGGTCGATGGTCTCCCGGACCTTCTCGGCGAGCTCCTCGCGGGTGAGAACGTAGGCCCCTTCGTCACCGGGCGATGCGTAGAAGGCGCAGAACCGGCACCCCGAGACGCACACGTTGGTGTAGTTCACGTTGCGGTCGACGATGAACGTCACGTCGTTCCCGGGCACGACGCGCTCGCGCATCGCGGTCGCAGCGGACGCGAGGTCGAGCAGGTCCGCCGTCTCCAAGAGCAGCAGCGCGTCGGCTTCCGTGAGGCGGCGCCTGCCGGTTGCGGCGGCGTGCGCGAGCTGGGCGGCGAACTCGGCTTGCTCGGGGTCGCGCTTCCAGTCCCGCGGGGTCACGCCGAGAACACCTCGATGTCGGGCAGCGTCTCGAGCGCCCCGATGTCGTATGCCTCGCGGAAGTAGCGGGCAAGACCGTCGCGGTAGTCCGGTCCGAAGTGGAAGCGCAGTGCCTCGTAGTAGCTGCGGAAGAAGGCCACGGGGAACGGCTCCCAGCGCGCGGCGTACTCCGAGATCGCGTCGAGGTGCT
>CAYHCN010000083.1:0-6930 GCA_964354945.1 uncultured Eubacteriales bacterium | reverse complement strand
CGGACGCCGCGCGGCTCTCACCCTGTGGGTCATCCTGCTGGGCCTGGTTGTCATCCTCGGCGGGTTCGTCGGCGTTGCACGAGCAACGGACAGCTCGACCTTCTGCAAGAGCTGTCACGAGATGAAGCCGTACCACGACGAGTGGCTCAAAGGGCCGCACGCCGAGAACGCCGAGTGCGTCGACTGCCACGTGGACGCGGGATTCGGACCGCGGATGACCCACAAGTTCGTCGCCTTGAGCGAGGTCTACAACCACTTCTTCGGCAACCGGCTGTTCCCACTGGCCGAACCGCCCGTCGTTCCGAACGAGCGGTGCCAGCGCTGCCATCCGTCCGTTCAGGTCAAGCGGCCCAACTTCTCGCACGACCTCCACGCATCCAAGGCGTCGTGCCAGCAGTGCCACTCCTCGACCGGTCATGACGTCACGGCGGCAGATCTCAAGGCGGCCGGCGTGTACAACGCTTCGGTCGAGGTGACGCGGCCGGCATTCCAGATCGCCGTTGTGAACGGCGGGAAGGCGAACATCCCCGGCCACAAGGCGGTCGTGTGCTCGCGGTGCCACGACATGGCCAAGACCGGCTGCCCCGAGTGCCACACGCCGCCAAAGGAACACCCCGCTCAGGCCAAGGGCAAGAACTGCTCGCTCTGCCACGCCGCAGGCGGGACGTTCGTTTTCAAGCACCCACCACAGAACGCGAAGTGCGCGGAGTGCCACAAGGCTCCGGCAACCCATCCTAAGACCGCCAGCGGACAGCCGTGCGAGCTGTGCCACCCCAAGCCCGGCGTCACCTGGGCGTTCTCGCATCCGAGCGCAGGCGAGCACAGCGCGACGAGCTTCCCGTGCGTGAAGTGCCACCCGTCAGGGCCGCCGCGGGTCTACTGCACCTGCCACAAGGGCAATCCTCCAACGGACTGACGACCGAACCAAGGCCGCCGCCGCGGCGCGAGGGGACGCACTGCGAGCGGTATCCTCGTTGTGTGATGACTCTCCCTCACCCACACCGCGCACGATGTCCGATGAAGGCCCGGCCCGCTCGTGCCCGTGGCCTGCTCCGGTCGCTCGGCGTCGCGGCAGTTCTCGCGTGCGCGCTCTCGGCCGCTCCCTCCCCAGCGTCCGCGACGGCATTCATCGAGGCCGAGTTGCCGAGGGCCACGGTCAGCTCGGTCACGTTCCCCCTGCTCGGCGCCGTCGCCGAGAAGCCGCTCCCGGCCAGGGCGATCCCCGACCGCCTGAGTGGCGAGAGGATCGTCCGGCTCCAGCCCGCCCCTCGGCGCAGGATCGTCGTGCCCGCCGCGACGCCGAAGCAGTTCGCCTCGGCGCTGAAGTGGGCGAGGACTCGCCGGGGCGCCGTGGGCTTCGCCGTGATCGACTCGAAAGGCAAGCTGCGCGGCTATCAGATGAACCGGCAGTACCGATGCGCGAGCGTCTTGAAGGCGATGCTGCTGGTCGCGTATCTGCGGCGCGATCCCACACCCGGACCGGGGATGCGCTCGACGCTGCGCAGCATGATCGAGTACTCGGACAACGACGCCGCCGAAGCGGTCTACCGGATCGTCGGCGACTCGGGACTCACCGAGGTGGCGAGGCGTTCGGGCATGAGGAACTTCGGCGCGAACGGCTGGTGGAGCCTCTCGATGATCACCCCGGCCGACCAGGCGCGCTTCTTCTACTCGATGGACTCGGTGCTGCCGAGGAGGAGCCGTCCCTTCGCCCGCGAGCTGCTCTCGAACGTCATCTCGGAGCACAGCTGGGGCATCCCCAAGGCAGCGAGACCGGTGGGATGGAAGGTCTTCTTCAAGGGCGGCTGGCGTGACACGCCGAGCGGACAGCTCGTACACCAAGCCGCGCGCCTCGAGCGGGGTAAGGAGCGCATCGCCGTCGTGGTGATGACCGACGGCGATCCGACCCAGGGCTACGGGATCGAGACGGTACGCGGCGTGGCGGAGCGGCTGCTGCGATAGCGCCGTCGCCCGACGATCACGCCTTGCGCAACACCCTCACGTCACCCTCGCGTTTGGTGACTCCCTGCGCGTCGGCGAACTCCAGCAGCGGGATTGCGTGCTTGCGTGACACGCCGAGCGCGTCGCGCAGCTCGGCAGCGGTGAGTCCAGCGGGCGCGGCGTTCAGCGCGGCGGTGAGCTTGTCGCGCGCCGAGTGGATCGCATCGAGCGAGAAGTAGAGGTCGCTGGTCACCCGGACGACGCGCTGCTCGGCGGCGAGCTTGCCGAGCGCTTTCCGCGCCACGCCGACGTCGAGTCCCGCCTGGTCGGCAAGCTCGCCGACGCCCGGCGGGGCGAGCCCCGCGGCCTCCACTAGCAGCAACAGCGCCGCCTCGGCGGCGGCCTCGTCCGCGAGAGCGGAGGCCGCGGCCTTGGGGTGGCGGACGCGTCCACCCTCGCTGACCGCGACACCGCGCTCGACCGCCACCCCAAGCAGCGCATCGAAGATGCGCGGCTCCACCCGCCGGTCGACGCGGTCGCGCAGCGCGAGGGTGGGGATGCCGGTGGCCGACGGGTCCTCGGCGTGAAAGGCGAGCAGCTCACGCTCGATTGCGGCAACTGATGCGTCGAGTGCCTCGGCGGTGACGAAGCACGTCTCGCCGCCGATCTTGAGTCGCTCCAGGGTGGCGCGATTGAGCTCGTCGGCGACCTGGGCCCGAGGGACACCGAGCGCGGCGGAGACCTCGGCGCTGGTCATCGGGAGCGCGCGCGACGCGAGGAGGCCGGTCGCGGCGTTGGCGAGATCGTGGGCCAGCAGCGCGTCGAGCAGTTCGCGCTCGTGGGGCTTGAGCGTGGTCCGGCGGGGCGGGAGCGCGTCAAGCACGATGCCACCGCCGATCGTGTAGACCGGCGAGTAGCTGCGAATGATGAAGCGGTCGTCGTAGCGGGGCGCGATCGGCTCCTCGAGGCGCAGCTGCGCGAGACCGCTCTCCCCATGGCGCAGTACGTCCGAATCCATCAGCAGCACGCGGCCGAGCACTTCGCGCGTGCCGTGGTCGACGTGCACCCGGGTGCCGGTCTCGAACGGCTTGTCTTCCCCCGGCACACCGAGGTAGGTGAGCCTGGCGTCGAACCGGTCGGTGACCGTCAGGGTGCCCGGTGCCGCCACGATGTCGCCTCGAGAGATCTCGTCGAGATCGAGGCCGGCGATGTTCATCGCGGTGCGCTGCCCCGCGTGCGCCTCGTCCACGCTCGCCCCGTGCACCTGCAGACCGCGGACGCGTCCCTCCCTGTGGGTGGGATACACCTCCACGCTGTCTCCGACCTTGGCGGTACCTGACCACATGGTGCCGGTGATGACGGTCCCCGCACCGGTGATCGTGAAAACGCGGTCGGCGGGAATGCGCATCGGCAGGTTGGCCTGTCGCGCGGTGGTGTCCGCTGCCACGTCGTCGATCGCCGAGCGTAGCTCGTCGATACCCGCCCCCGTCTTGGCGGAGACCGGAACGATAGGTGCGCCCTCGATCGAGGTTCCCACGAGCAGCTGCCGGACGTCCTCGGACACGAGCTCGATCCAGTCCGTGTCGGCCAGGTCCGCCTTGGTGATGGCGACGACACCCGCCGAGATGCCGAGCAGGTCGATGATCGCGAGATGCTCGCGCGTCTGGGGCATGACCCCGTCATCGGCGGCGACCACGAGGAGCACGACGTCGATTCCGGTAGCGCCCGCGACCATCTGGCGCACGAAACGTTCGTGGCCGGGGACGTCAACGACACCCATCGAGCGGCCACTCGGCAGGTCCAACCGAGCGAACCCGAGCTCGATGGTGATGCCTCGATCCTTCTCCTCTTTGAGGCGGTCGGGATCGGTGCCGGTGAGCGCCTTCACCAGCGCGGATTTGCCGTGGTCGATATGCCCGGCGGTGCCGAGGACGAGGGAGGGAGCGGTCATCGGTGCCTACGCGTCCACGGCCGCCGCCGGTTCGATCGCGCGCTGGCGGCGAGTTCGCGGCGCGCGCACCGCGAAGAGGGTCCACAACACGAGATTGACTGGTATCGCGATGATCACCAGCACGAGCAGGAGCATGGCCGGCCAGGACGGCTCCCCAGCGGGACTCCCGTAGAACGCGCCGACCAACACGACCGCACCCCACGCGACGAGGATTCCGTTCATCACCGCCCCTGCCGTGGAAAGCGGCCGCTCGAACTTCAGTAGCGCCAGTGTCAGATCGACGAAGAAGCCCGCCAACACGAAGAACGGACCGACAAAGAACCCGCCGAACTCCAATACGACGAACAGGGCCGCGGCCAAGGCTCCGGCAAGCGCGCTCACGCCGGTCTCGCGTCCGGATCGAGTGCGGAGGGGGGGCCGCCGGCAGGTGCATCATCCTCGGCTGATCGCCGCCTCGAGCGCGGCACGAGCGCGAATGCCACGAAGAAGGCCACGTTGACCAGGGGCATCACGTAGAGGGCCCCCACGAGCAGGACGCCGAGACCCACCCTCGGGAGCCACGCGAGCGACGCGTCGACGGGGGCCACGATGTTCACACCAACCGTGGCAACCCACACGAGCGTGACGACAGCGTTCGCTACCGCGGCGGCGATTAAGCCCCCGCGCCACATGCCCTTGCGGAGCAGGATGAGATCAGCAATCAAGCTGCCGAGAATCACGAGTGGCCCCCCGAGCATGAGGCTGAACTCGAAGATGACGAATGGGTCGGTCAGGTACTGCACGTCCTCTCACCACTCCCCGACCGGGGAGCGAGGATCCGGCTTCAGGGAGCGTCGCCAGAACACAACCCAGCTTCCGATGTTGACCGCGTAGACGAGGGCGACCAGACCGAACAACACGACGTTCTGCCAAACGCCGTCGCCGAGATGCACGACCGGTGCGGTTTCAAGAAGCGTCGGCATGAGCACAACCGCCCACACCGCAGCCAGCAGCACGTTCAGACCGAGCACGATCGCGGCGTACCTTCGGAGGCCCTCGCTGAACAGTAGGGCCAGGTCGATCACCAGACCCACCAGCAGGATGAGGGGTGTCCCGAAGATCACGACCAAGTCGAGGAGCACGACGAGGACCTGGAGGATTCCTTCCATACCTCTAGCATTCCCCGCCGCACAGCACTTCGGCGATCCGGTCGATCACGAGGTTCTCCTCCTCGGGGGAGAGCAGGGTGCGCGGGTCGATCAGTAGGCGGTCCTCGGAGATGCGCGCGATGATCGCCGGCTCGGCGCCGAGGCGAAGCGCGTGCTCGAGGGCGTCCACGCTCATGGCCGACGGCGCGATCGCGACGACGCACGTGGGGATGTCGGCGAGCGGAAGCGCGCCGCCTCCGGCGCGCGAGACGTCCTCGGCGGTGTCGACGAACGCGAGCGAAGCGCCGCGCTGCGATGCGAGCTGCTCGCGGAGCTCGTGGGCCAGCGCAGCCGCGCGCCTCGAGATCTCGTCCATCGACGCGGTGAGCATCCGCAACGTCGGGACCTCGCGGGCTGCGCGGTCCACATCGAGGTACGCTCGCAGCGTCGCCTCGAGTGCGGCCAGCGTCATCTTGTCGAGCCGTACTGCGCGAGCCATCGGATGCTGCTTGAGCCGCTGGACGATGTCCCACCGGCCGCACAGAATGCCGGCCTGTGGCCCGCCGAGAAGCTTGTCGCCGGAGCACGACACGAGGTCGGCGCCCTCGGCGATCGAGGCAGCCACCGTCGGCTCGTAGTCGAGGCCCCACCTGGTGAGGTCGACTAGCACGCCCGAGCCCTGGTCCTCGAAGACGGGGATGCCGTTGCGGGCGGCGACGGGAGCGAGGTCGCTCACCGCGACCTCCTCGGTGAAGCCCACGACCCGGAAGTTCGACGAGTGCACCTTGAGCAGCACGCCGGTGTTCTGAGTGATTGCCTTCTCGTAGTCGCTCAGGTGCGTCTTGTTCGTGGTGCCGACCTCGACCATGGTGGCACCGGACTCGGCCATGATGTCGGGGATCCTGAAGCTGCCACCGATCTCGACGAGCTGGCCTCGGCTGACGATGGCTTCCTTGCCGCGGGCGAGCGCCGAGAGCGCCAGAAGCACCGCGGCGGCATTGTTGTTGACCGCCATCGCGGCCTCGGCTCCGGTCAGCCGACAGATGAGCTGCTCGACGTGGACGTGCCTGCTCCCGCGCTCACCGGTCTCGACGTCGTACTCCAGCGTTGAGTAGTGGCCCGCGACGTCGGTGACCGCCGCGATTGCCGCCTCTGAGAGCACGCTGCGGCCGAGGTTGGTGTGGACGATGATGCCCGTCGCGTTGACGACGCGGCGCAGACTCGGGCGCGCGGCGAGCACTGCGCGGGCGCGGGCGTCGTGGGCGATCGCGGTGGGGTCGGGCGCGACCTCGTCGCCCGCGAGGATCGACTCGCGGACCGTCTCGATGGCCTCGCGCACCGCGTCGACGACGAGCACGCGCGGGAGGCGCTCGCTTTCCTCGGCGAGTTCCGGCAGGGCGAGGATCTCGTCGGTCTTGGGGAGCGCGCGAAGTCGAGCTTGGATCTCGGGGTTCGGAGTCATACGAGGATTCTAGCCGAGCGCGGCGGGTTCATACGCCTCGCTGCACATCCAGGGCCGCGCTAGCCGTACTTGATGATGAAAGCCATCGTGAGGATGAGCCACACCACCAGCATCGCGAGGAAGACCTTGAGGACCATGGGGGTGTCGGCGATGGCGTCTCCGCCGGGCATTCCGTGAACGTGGTGCGGCAGAATCGACTTCTTGTCGACGTGGCCGCACTGAGGACATGGTTCATTCGTGCGGGGCCGATCGGCTTCACACCAGGGGCACGGATAGGTGTTCCCGTGACTGCTCATCATACATAGTCTAAACAATTCTGAAGGCGCCTGACAAACGGGTTAATATCCCAGCCCACGCGGCCGGTCACCGCAGGTCCGGCCTCGCGGTGCTCTATCGTGCCTACGGGACCTCGACGCGCTGGTCGGTGATGACGTTCACCCGAGTCGCGT